>JANNLB010000175.1:0-12722 GCA_031396605.1 Geobacter sp.
CAAATACTTCGACACCATCCCCCATGCCAACCTCATGGCGACGGTAGCCGAACGCATCTGTGACGGCGAGATACTTCGTCTCATTCAGATGTGGCTCAAAGCACCGATCATGGAAATGGACAAGGATGGAACGAAGCGGAACCTCGGCGGCGGCAAAGGCAACCGCACAGGAACACCGCAAGGCGGAGTCATCTCGCCGCTGTTATCCAATCTTTACCTGCACATACTGGACAGGATATGGGAGCGGAACAACCTGCAACAGCGATTGGGAGCTCGCATCGTCAGATATGCTGACGATATTGTCATACTCTGCCGGAGAAACAAATCCGGCAAAGCAATGGCGGTACTGCGACAGATACTGGAGCGGCTGAAACTTTCACTCAATGAGACAAAGACGAAGATCGTCAATGCCTTTGATGAGAAGTTCGATTTCCTTGGATTCAGCATCTGGATGGGCAAAGGCAGGAAAACGAGGAATTACTACCCTCATGTTCAGCCATCAAAGAAAGCCCTGCAAAAGATCGAAGACCGAGTGACCGAGATCACTACTCGAAGGAGCACGATCAGACCGCTTGAATGGATAGTGAAAGAAGTTAATGCCACCGTAAGAGGTTGGGCCGGGTATTTTCATTATCGCAACTGTAGTGAGGCTTTGGGTCAAATACGAAGCCACGTTGAAGAGCGAATGAGAACGCACCTTCGCAAACGGCACAAGGTCAGAAATCGGAAAGCAGGGTACGTCAGATTTCCCAGCAGATTATTGTATGAACGATACAATCTGTATAAAGTGCCGACATCAGCGGTCTGGACGAAAGCGCATGCCTTGCAGTGAAGAACATCGGAAAGCCGTGTGCGGGAGAACCGCAAGCACGGTTTGATGAGGGAGGGCAGGGTAAAACCTGTTCTCTACTCTACCCGGAATTCCTTGCCGTTAAAGGAGACCGATCAATTATCTGCCCTGCCAGTAACGGGGCCTACGATGCATATGCGCAACAGCCACGACAATAACAGTGTCGCTCTTTACTCCATAAACCAGTATATAGGGAAACTTCCGGGTCATGCAGCGCCGCAGGCCGGGAGCAATTACAGAGCAGCTGTCAGGAAAGACGGTTATCCGTTTCAGGGCAGACTGAATTTCCGCCAGAAAACGGCGGCCAAGGCCGCTCTGCTCCATTTCGTACCAGTCAAACGCATCATCAAGTTCATTCTGGGCAGGTTCAAGGAAGCGAATATTCATGGTTTGTATTTTTCGAAGACCTCGGCAGCAGAAACAGAACCTATCTCCCCGGCCTTATACCCTTCCCAGCGGCGGGAAGATTCCTCGGCCCAAAGTTTATCAATCTCAGCGTCAGGCATATCAAGGGATTCAAGGAGATAGTCAACAAGTTGAAGTTTGTCCAGCGGAGGAAGGCTGGTGGCCTCGCGAATGAGTGAATTGTTACGGTCAATCATATAAGCACCTCATCTTGGTTCAATCCATAAGTTGTATGCCGGGTAAAAGCATATAGTTGCTGAAAATACGGAGTGTTGCGATGAGTATACCTCTCTGCGTCAGTGAGGTCAAGACAGCGGTGCCTCCGGGAAGAAATGTACCCGTCAGATGCTTCGAATTTCAGTCAGTGACAATTTGTCACGAACTCACTTCCTTCCAGATTAAGTCGTTGCTTCAACTTTATCCAGTAGGCTCAGGCATCCAGGTTCATTTGACTCATATCGCCGCAACACTCTTCTCCACAAACGACGCGTACCGTTCCGGCAGATCACTCTAATTCTGCGCTGCCAGCAGCTCTGATGCGCCGGTCAAGCGGAAGCGGAATTTGCGGATGCCGCCAGCGCTGAATGCGGCGGGAAGAAGCCGTGACGCCCCCAGCTTGATCAGCAATACAAACTGATTAGATACGTCCTGGCAGGGTTCATGGGCCAGCCGGTTTCTCAGGCCGTCAAATCAACAGTTTTCATTTTATGATAAAGCGATTCAATGTCTGCTGATTTTATGCGGAACTGGCTTCTGTGCTTGACTTTCGGCTTTGTTGAAGCATTTTCCAGTTTGATGCCGGGATCATAATAAATCTTGTTCAGAGCCAGTGCTTTCAGGCAGAGAGTAAAATCAGTTCCGTATCCAATACGAATCAGATTGCCGTAGCGATAGGATAATTCAGGTTCCTTTTCGCAGTTGCTTGGAATGTATACCGCCTGTGCATGTTTTTTGTTCCAGTGGAGCATTATCTCGGAAAAGTGCCAAGTTGCGGCATCAACGCCGCTTTTTGACATCAAGGTAATACCGCCGCCTGTGTCGGTAATCTTGCCGGAAACAGTGTCAAAACCGTTCAGAATAAGAGTCAGGCCGGTTCTTTCGTGAAAGGTGTTGATTCGAAATGGCCCTCCGAAATTGAACCTGTCTTCGCGATCGGATTTGCCAGTCATATCCGGGTAGCCATATTTTCTGACAAAATCCTCTACGCCGGAAGTTTTATAATAACCGCCGGTAGGCTGTGGTGTCATAAGTGTTAATGTGCCTGATGTGATGCGGTTCAGGTTTGCAACGGTGTACTGTTTGACCTCATAGCCAAGATAATCCGGCTCCGCTTTACCATTGGGGATGATGCCCAATTCAGCTTCAAGCGTATCCGCCTACACCAGACTATTCTTTGAAAATGTTTTCGTTATGCCAAGTGAGAAAGTTTGGATTAGGATGGAATTTTTCCGGCATGGTAATCTGTTTTCCATGGCACGAGATCAAAGTTTCCTGAATAAATTTGTCATCTCGTAATTTACTGAGTTGAGAAGATACAGCTATTGAGTAGTCAGGAAGAACCGTCAGTAAACCTCTGTCGTATGCTTTGTCATGAAGAACCGACAAACAGAGACCATTTTTGGGGTTCAAGCGATTTTCGTTGCTTCTGTTCCACGGCATAATGTGACTTGCCACAAGGAGCCGTGGTTCAGATAGGCCACTCATACAACATACGCTGACATAACTGCTCAAAATCATCCGTCTGAAAATGTATTGTTTTTTCCGCACTTCAACTTCGGCTCTGCGAGTTGTGCCAATAGGCAAAGGCAGCTCTTCTAGCTCTTCCGCCTTAACATTGGCAACTGTACCGAGTTGATTAGCTACACTGGACATTTCCCCATCCCAATTATTCTGGAATCTTTCCCAAACTTGCCTGTCCAATGCTGAAGCATTGCCAAGGCCGCTCCTTCCTGAGTTAACAATTTCGGGGTCAAGACTGGCGAGATTTAGCATCTTCATGGCAACAGCCGAAGATGTACGGCCAATCTTTTCGGCCAATTGAATGATTTCCAGATTTCGAGAGTGTATTTTCCCATATGGAATCTGACAATAGAGTGCAAGGGCAAGTTTAAGTTCTTCGACAGTCCATTTGTTCATGACTATTCCCCAAAATACTCTATGGATTTATTGTGATCCAAGATTACTTCTTCATCACGATGAAAAATTGTCCTGCAAGATTTGCATATAACGACAGGTATATCATCAAAAATATCTTCCAACACATCTTTAGAGCCACATTTGATACATGGGACGGTGCCATCCTCAAGCCAGTATGTAAAATGACAATTGCTACATCGGTGTAATTGTCTGCTATCACTTAAATCTTCAAAATCTGTTCTGGTGCCGCATCGACGGCAAGTTTCAGGCTGATCGGTCATAATGAAAATATCAAGTGCCATATTATACCTCCATATTTTTAAGCTTCAAAACGTGTGGTTTCATTATGCGCGCAATCTCCAGCATGACGGGCACCACCGTATCACTTCCAAATTTTTTGTACGCTTGGGTATCTGAAACCGGAATTTTGAAATCATCCGGAAACCCCATCAAACGAGCACACTCGCGGGGCGTCAGCCTTCGTGGATTTTTACCCTTGCCGCGATCAATAAGTATCTCGCTGCCGTCCTTGTAATACCGGGCTGAAAGTGTGCGGGCAGTATCCTCTTTTCCGACAAGCCCGAATCCAAAACCATTTCCGGCTGCCTTGTGCTTGGCAGCGTAGTTTTGTAGATACAGCCAGAGGTGGTCGCTTAAAATGTATTTGTCGTCTACCTCTTTATCTGGCAGGAGAATATCCTTCAATGTCTTTGCTTTTGGTCCGGGGTGTTGAAAATCATCCCATGAAAAGCCGGTGTTACCGTCAAAACCGACAATAAAAATCCGCTCCCGATGTTGTGGAACAAAACCCTTGGCATCAATAACTTTGTAATGAACCTTGTAATTCAAATCCTTTTCAAGGACATCCATGATAACCCGGAAGGTATTCCCTTTATCGTGCCGTTCAAGATTTTTCACGTTCTCAAGCAGGAAAGCCGGTGGACGGAGCTCTTCAAGAATGGAAGCAATGTGAAAGAACAGGTTGCCTTGCTCCTTGCACGCAAAACCATGCGGGCGGCCAAGTGAGTTCTTCTTGCTTACCCCGGCGATTGAAAAGGGTTGACAGGGAAAACCTGCCAGCAGCAAGTCCGGGGTGATTGGAATGTGCTTTCTGATATCCCCGACAATATCGTTAATGTCACCAGCCAGTTCATGTTCAACATCGAAGTTGGCGCGGTAGGTCTTTTGGGAATATTCGTCCCATTCGCAAGTGAAGGTGCAATGGCCGCCATTGTCCTCAAAGCCTTTGCGGAGACCGCCAATTCCGGCAAAAAGATCAATAAAAGAGAAATCGGTATTTTTTGGGGGGGATTTGTAAAGATGGAAGCAAAGTTGCTCCAGCACCATAAGGTCGCTTTTTGATGCCTTTGTTTGTCCAGCAATCCAGCGTCGAACTGTTCTGGCATTCTTGCCCAGATGTTCGGCTACCTTGTCATAACCAAGTGCAGCAACGGCGTTTTTGACTATCCATTCCGGTTCTTGTTCCATAGCGCCTCACTCTGGGTATTTTTTTGACATACTGTCATAAATAGTCCCTATAGGCAAGCGGTATTATACACCGGTGATAAATTGTCAATTATCAATTATCAACATGCAGACGAAACCGGAAACCGGCGTCGTGCAGCATCTTACTGACCGTAATTTCATATCCTTAACATGAATTCGGCTCATATTCCATGAACGTTTTTGACCGCCTAAAGGCGGAACAGCATTACCCACCTGCACGTACTGCTGTGTCCTGTTGCCACAAAAAAAATAGTTGTCTGGAAAAGTCTGAAGACGCGCGGCTTCGCGAACCGTAAGGCTTCGGCACTGTCGGGGATCAGGGTGGATATAATAATGGCCGTCTTTTGAGATGTGACTTGTAATCGTCGAGGAAGGTCGCCCAAATGCCTGAACACGGAATCGATCATTGAAATGCCCGGAAGTCGCGTTTTTGTGATTCGGTAGTAATTCAGGCGGATAATCTCGAAGTCCGGGAGATGTCGTAGTTTGAGCATAACAGGAAGCAAACAGATAACGCTGAAGATCATTAAAAATAAAGCGTCTGGCGGGACGCTGTTATCTATGTTTCTATTGAATGAGTTGGCAGAGGTATGCTGAACTTCAGAAAACTGGGGATTTGCAGGGTGGAGGCATTGGAATCGCCCCTCCCCATGTGAGAATCACCAGTCTCGGTCTTGCTTTTCCGACTTTATCCAAACCCCACAGCCCCCGTCACTCATACCAACCTTCGCCCCGCCAACCCCATCCGCTCCCCAGCACCAGCAAAACCAAACCAACACGCTTCACCGGCGCGTCTCAACCAGCTTGGGCAAAGTGGAACGTGCCCAACATTTTCGACTATTATTTCGACTCTGGCAGCTTTCCGGATTGCTTTTCCAGTTTCTTCTCGTCCGACTTCACCCTTTGTACCAGTTTTTTAATGTCTTCCTCGGGAGGCAGGCGTTCCGGATGGATGCCACGCTGTCCGAGCATTTCGCGGACGCTCTGATTGTTCTGAACATGCTCGCGAGTAATGTCCGGCTCACCGTTCAGGTCATCCTGCTTGACATTGTGGTTGGTCATTTCAGTAGCGAGGTTTTTTGCTGCAATGGTCAGGGTCGGCAGGAAATCGGCCAATGGGCGAGTTTGCGTGATGCCGAATTTGTTCTTCATGGTTTGAGTGGAATTGCCGCCGAACAGAGCAGCATCGCCCTTGGAGCGAATCCGGCCAAACCCGGCATCATCAACCCCGCGTTCATATATGTTCTGGGAGAGTGTTTTCTCTGATTCCTTGAGCCGTTCTCGAACTTCTAACCGAGCCTGTAAAAGCATCCGGTCTTCAATCAACTCCTGTTTGCGGGTTTGAATGGCGAAATAGCTCTGGGCAAAAGCAATCGCTTCCTTGCGTGGATCGCCGTTCTGAGCAATCAGGTAGGAGGCGTAGCGGGTAAGCATGAAATCTTCGATGGCACGTTCCGCACCGCTGCCTAGCTTGACCATTTTCGTGACGCCACGGAAATGGTTGTTCGGATCGTATCCCGTTGTTTTGCAGGAGGTGATTGCCCTTTGTATGGCATCGTTGAAACGCTCCCATTTGGCATAACCAAGTGGCTCCTGAAGCTCTCTGGCAAACCAGAATTCCACGTTTTCATCGGGAGTGGTGCGGCTTAGGCCATCAAACTGGTCCTTCATTTTAAGTATTTGATGCTTATCCATTTCATTGCCTCCCGGACCATTTTCCCGGCGCCGGGAAAATGGTCCGCAGTTGAAGATTGATGCTCATCATGTAGTTACCATGACGATCCGCATCTTAGTTCCACCCGTACTCACTCCATTTCTGCAAGGTCATGATCTGTTCCCTTTACAAACAATTTGGGTGACGAGAGTACGGTGGCAATAAAATGCTCGCCTTCTATCTTGCGTTTCAAAAACTCTTCAATGCTGAATACATGCGGATTGACATCCCGGCCGACTGTTGCCCGGAAATCAGCCAAAAGTCCCGACACGGCACGCAGCCCGATAGACCCGATGATCATCAGGTCTATGTCGCTTGTGGCCCGCTCCTCGCCTGATGCCATTGATCCGAAAACGAATGCGAACGTGACGTCTTCCCGTGTACTGAGGCGCTCCTTCAGATAATCGCCCAAACCAGAAGTCTTGAGCACCATGGAGCGAATGTCAGGATAAAGTGGATGTTCAACATTTGCGCGATAGTAGAGCCGGTTGCCGCTACGACGCGCCTAAACCAGCTGCATGCCGAGGAGTTTTTTCAATTCGGACTGGATTGGACCGATAGTGCATCCTGCTTCTCGCCCCAGCTCACGCATATGCAGCTCGGCTGAATGGACGCCAAACAGCAACCGAAATATTTCGGCTCGCACTTTTGATGAAAGTATCAGTGACAGGGTATTCATATTGTACCTTTATATAATACAATTGTATTTTAATTAAATACAATAAATACCGCGCAGGGCACATGGCTAGGCACCGCTTTAATTCAAACCCAGGACTAAACCCCGGAACCAACAAAACCAAACTAAAACACCCTGCCTGCGCGTTATATCCATTCAGATCTGATCGGTTTGACATAGCAGGTTTCAGCAATTTTAGCCATGATTTTAAATTTTCATTAAGGCGGTATTGACGATAAACAGAATGATGGCGCAGGGTAATAAAGACGTGAGACATAATACGTCATTCGGTGGGGTTATTATGTAAAAACAACCGCGTTCCCAGGCATTGCATACGGTAAGAGAGCTATAAAAGCAACAAGAGGGATTCAATAACAAAATTCGCCTGGCCGAGTCTGTCGGCGGGATAGCTGTTGGTGATGGCGCACACCTGTAATCCGGCCGATCTGGCCGAGGAGATTCCGGCAGGCGTATCTTCTATCGCCATGGTCGTTTCTTTTGTGAAGCTGTGCCGGCCTGAAGACAGCAGGCGCTGGAAAGCAAGTTCGTAGCATTCGGGATCGGGCTTGCTTGCAGCAACGTCGTCAGCAGTAACGATAACATCAAAATAGTCTGTTATGCCGAGCATGCCCAGAATCGGATCGATGTCGGATCTGAGCGCACCGCTGCATATCGCCAGCGGAATGTTGTTCCTGTGCAGATGAATAATCAGATCCACAACCCCCGGATAAGAGGAAACACCCGAGCGGATGACCTCATTGAAAAAAGCGGCTTTCTGTTCAATCAGCCCATGCAGGTTGTCCCGGTCAAGGACCTTTCCTTTCGCTGAGAAGGCATGCCTGAATGCATCCCTGTCATCAAAACCGATATAGGTCTCAACATATTCCTGCCAGGAAAAATGCATCCCGAGCGGCTCCAATGTCCGCTGAAACGCAGCATAATGAAGCGGTTCCGTATCAACAACAACGCCGTCAAAATCAAAAATAACGGCCTCTGCCTGTATTCCATTTGGGGAAATAATCATAGATTCCGCTTCCCTGTCTTTATGTAGTGTTTCAGATCGCTAAAATAGCATTTGCGTCGTTCGTAAAACAATAAAAAAGCCGCCGGAAGATCGACTCAACAGGATTTTTAGAATATCATGCTTAAATAATGTTGACGATTTGTTATTATGCTCTATTATTCGGACAGGTTTTTACCGGATACCGGTGCGAACGCGGGATATCATACATTCGAGGAGGCAGTGATGGCGTTACGAGTTGCAATCAACGGGTTTGGCAGGATTGGCAGAATGGTGCTGCGGGTGGCAAGCAAAGACAAAAATATCGAATTTGTAGCAATAAACGATCTTACCGATGCAGCTACCCTGGCGCATCTTTTCAAGTATGATTCAGTGCATGGCACCTTTCCCGGTACGGTCGTCGCGAAAGATAACCAGCTGATCATCAACGGGAAGGCCATAAAAATCTATGCCGTACGGAACCCGGCCGAGCTTCCGTGGAAAAAAGACAAGATCGACGTTGTACTTGAGTCAACCGGAATATTCACCTCCCGGGATAAGGCTGAGATGCATCTTCAGGCCGGTGCCAAGAGGGTCGTGATTTCAGCACCCGCTACCAATGAGGATATTACGATTGTCATGGGAGTTAACGACCATCTGTATGACCCTAAAAAACATGTAATCATTTCCAACGCGTCCTGTACGACCAACTGCCTGGCCCCTGTCGCAAAAGTTCTGCATGACACATTCGGCATCGAGAAAGGGTTGGTAACTACGGTTCACTCCTATACCAATGATCAGAATATCCTTGATCTGCCACACAAAGACCTGCGCCGGGCCAGAGCAGCCGCCATGTCGATGATTCCGACGACTACCGGAGCCGCCAAAGCGGTTTCTCTCGTATTACCTGAACTGAAAGGGAAGCTGGACGGCATGGCAATCCGGGTACCAACTCCGAACGTCTCTGTAGTTGACCTGGTCGTTACTTTGACGAAAAAGGCTGATGTAGCCAAGGTTAATGCTGCTCTCAAAAAAGCATCCAGGGGAGCACTCAAAGGCATTTTAGGCTTTGAAGAATCACCTCTTGTGTCAATCGATTTCAACGGCAATCCGCTCTCATCAATCGTTGATGCATCCTGTACAAAAGTAATCGGCGACACCATGGTTAAAGTACTCTCCTGGTACGATAATGAATGCGGGTTTTCAAACCGGGTAGTGGACCTCTTCCGGTTAATTGCTTCCAAAAAATAATGTCAGCTCTGCACATGAGGAGGAGAGGGGAATTTTCCCTCTCTTCTTTTGCCGCGTACTTAAAATGTAGTAATCAGGAGGGGAATCAGTGGCGATACGTTATATCGATGAAATAAAGGATCTGAAGGGAAAGAGGGTTTTCATCCGTGTCGATTTTAACGTGCCTCAGGATGACTCGGGGGCTATTACCGAGGACACCCGCATCTCCGGGGCGGTACCAACCATAAAATACGCTCTTGAGCAGGGCGCCAAAGTTGTTCTGGCCTCCCACCTCGGCCGCCCCAAGGGTGAGAAAAAAACCAAATACAGTATGGCACCCGCTACCGCGCGTCTTTCCGAACTGCTTGGCAAGCCGGTGATCCAGGCACCCGACTGTTTCGGCCCGGATGTAGATACACTGGTTAATGCCTTGAAACCGGGTGAGGCGGTCATGTTGGAGAATGTCCGTTTTTATCCCGGTGAGGAAAAGAACGACGCTGATTTTGCCGGAAAGCTTGCCAACGGCTGCGAAATTTACGTCAATGACGCATTTGCGGTGTCGCACCGTGCTCATGCCTCAGTTGAAGCCATTACCAGGCATATTCCCGTCATAGCAGCCGGTTTTCTGATGCGAAATGAAATGACCTTTTTTGACAAGGCGATGCAGAATCCGGTCAGACCGCTGGTCGCGATACTTGGCGGCGCCAAGGTGTCGGGCAAACTGGAAGTTCTCGAAACACTCATCAACAAGGTTGACAAAGTTGTTATCGGCGGCGGAATGGCATTCACCTTCCTGAAGGCCATGGGCTACAACGTCGGTAAGTCACTGGTTGAGGATGAGCTGATACCGATTGCCCGCACCATTATGGAAACGGCACGTGAAAAAGGGGTCATGTTCTATCTGCCGGTGGATTGTGTTGTTGCCGATGCTTTTGACGCCGGCGCAACCAACTTCATCACGACTGCCCAGGAAATTCCCGCAGGGTGGATGGCTCTTGATATCGGGCCGGCAACGACAACTCTGTTCGCCGAAACCCTGCGTGATGCCAAAACCGTCATCTGGAACGGTCCGATGGGTGTTTTTGAAATGGATGCATTCTGCCGGGGGACATATGCAATGGCAGAGGCCGTTGCCAACTGTTTTGCAACAACCATCATCGGCGGCGGCGACACTGATTCTGCCGTGCGCAAAGCGGGCGTGGAAAACCGGGTCAGCTATATTTCAACCGGTGGCGGAGCTTTTCTGGAACTGTTGGAAGGGAAAACGCTCCCTGGCGTCAACGCACTTGAAATTACCGCCACATAAAAAAGGGGAAATTGATGCGAATACCGGTCATTGCTGGAAACTGGAAGCTTTTTAAAACAATCAGTGAGTCCGTCACTCTGGTGAAAGAACTGAAGCCGCTCGTAGCGAACAGCTACGGCGTAGAAATTGTGGTAGCTCCCGTATTCACCGCGTTGAGCCGTGTCTCAGAAGCCATAGAGGGTTCAATTATCCGTCTGGCTGCCCAGGATTGTTATTGGGAAGAGGAGGGTGCGTTCACGGGAGAAGTTGCTCCAAAGTTGTTACAAGACGCCGGCTGTAGTCACGTTATTATAGGGCATTCAGAACGGCGGCAGTATTTTGGTGAGACAGACCTGACTGTCAACAGGAAAACAAGGGCCGCTATCGCCGCCGGGTTAACCGCCATCGTCTGTGTCGGAGAAACGTTGCCCGAGCGGGAATCGGAACAAACATTCCCGGTAATAGAAACACAGATTACAGGCGGCCTGGCCGGGCTTGCAGTGGACGATTTTACTCATGTTGTCATCGCATACGAGCCGGTATGGGCCATCGGTACCGGCAAGACGGCCAGTGATACCCAGGCTCAGGAGGTTCATGCTTTTATCCGGCAATTGGTTGCCCTCCTGTTTGGTCAGTCAGTGGCCGATTCAGTTCGTATCCTCTACGGTGGCAGTGTAAAACCTGATAACGTCAAAGGCTTGATGGCCCAGGCGGATATTGATGGAGCACTTGTCGGTGGGGCAAGTCTTAAAGCAGAATCTTTTGCGGCAATTGCCACGTTTAACATCTGATTTACACACGGGAAGTCATCCTGTTTATGCCGTTGCTTCACTAATAACTTTACAGACTCTAAATTGCTATGCTATAAGTTTTCTCTTTAAATCGCTGCAAGGGGATCTGGTATGACAATAGCTCTTACAATTTTACATGTATTCGTCAGTCTGTTTTTGATTGGTGTAGTATTGCTGCAATCCGGAAAAGGCGCCGAAATGGGGGCATCATTCGGAAGCAGCGGAAGCCAGTCCGTTTTTGGCGCAGGAGGTGGGACTTCCTTCCTGAGCAAATTAACTACCAGCGCCGCTGTTATCTTCATGTTGACGTCATTGACCCTGGCGTATCTTTCCGGGCTTCCTTCATCTTCTTCCATGATGTCCGGCAAAGGGAAAACGGCTCCTGTTCAAGCGCCAACTGCTGCGCCAAATCCGCAGAAGACGGATTCGGCTCCTGCCCCTGTTTCGCCAGCAATACCCGCACAGAAAAAATAACATTTACACTTGATAAAACTGGACAGCTGTGTTAGAAAACACTGCATGTTGAATAGATAAATAGCTATAAGATTTCAGACATATAGGCGTGCACAGTATGTTGTGCACACTGCTTGCGGTGGTGGCGGAACTGGTAGACGCACCAGCTTGAGGGGCTGGCGGGGGCAACTCCGTGATGGTTCGATTCCATTCCACCGCACCATTTAAATATCCGGCACCACCCGGATTTGTAAAAAGGCCCTGATAAATCAGGGCCTTTTTTGTTGTCGATGGTTTTATACAATCCTTTTTCAGCTGCTGCCGAATTATTCCATTTCCAAATCAAAGCGCTATCTTCGTTGGCTCGTCTTCGGCTCCTCAACGTACTATCTGTACGCCTTCGTCGCCTCAATCCTCTCCGCCTTGATTTCATCTTTGAGTTGAAATTGGTATTACTTGAACTCCAGCTTGTAGAAGAGATCGGCTCCGCTCTCGCTGCCGGTCTGGGTTTCGATCTGCCACTGTCTGAAAATATCATACCTTAACAGGAACTGGTTGCTTCTGGTAAACAGTGACCTGCCGTAACTGATATAGAGTTGCGGGGTTAAATATTTACACACGGTGAGCACCGTCGTGGTGATGCCGGATTGCAGCGCGGTCGGAATGGATCCGGGAG
>JANNLB010000200.1:0-17481 GCA_031396605.1 Geobacter sp.
TTATGTTGTGGACAATTTGCGTGGTTCTGATAGTACTGTGGCTGTTGGGTATGGTTACTGCTTATACAATGGGCGGCCTGATCCATATTCTGCTTGTCGTTGCCGTTATATCCGTGCTGGTGCGGGTCATTCAAGGGCGGAGGGTTCTGTAGGCCGCGAAAATCAGGCATGAAGCAGTTCAGTCAAAAAGTAAGGGCGCATTGCGATGTGCCCTTACTCGTGTTATTCCATTTCCAAATCAAAGCGCTATCTTCGTTGGCTCGTCTTCGGCTCCTCAACGTACTGTCTGTACGCTTCGTCGCCTCAATCCTCTCCGCCTTGATTTCATCTTTGATTTGAAATTGGTATTATCGGTACTTTTCGAGAACTTCAACAAACAACAAAAAGGGTAGCCGGCGCAACCTGCCGGCTACCCTTTTTTGACGGCCGCTCCGAGCATAACCCGCCGCAGTTCAGTTTCAAGATTTTTCATGCTGTATGGTTTACGGATGAATCCGGAAGGGTTTTGACCGTTGATGCGTTCGTCAAGTTCCTGCTCATTAAAGCCGCTGGAAAGAATTATTTTTAAATCCGGTTTTATACGCCGTAATTCGTGCATAGCCGCTACACCATCCAAGTTCGGCATGGTGAGATCCATCAGGACGAGGTCAATTTCGTCACTTTGCTTCCTGAATGTGCTGACGGCCTCTGCTCCGTCAGATGCGGTGATAACCGTAAAACCGCAGAGTTTGACCATGGCGACACATACTCTGAGGACGGTTTTTTCATCATCCACAACCAGAACTGTGCCCGGCAGGGGGGTGTTGCCGACATCAGGGGTAGTGGTTGCGCCGTTTTCAGCGGGTGACGTTACAGTCTCCGCCGTGGCCGGAAAGATGACTCTGATGGTGGCTCCTCTCCCCGGAAAGCTGTCCAGAAACAGGGCTCCGGAGTGAGCCTGAATAATACCGAGTACAGCAGACATGCCGAGCCCGCGGCCGGTGAACTTTGTGGTAAAAAACGGATCAAAAACCCGCTGCTGAATCTGCTCGCTCATGCCGATACCGTTATCACAGACTTCCAGGTACACAAAGTGCCCCGGTGCCGGTTTATCTTCCAATCTGCTCACCGACAGGCCTGCAAGATCATAGTTCTGCAGGCCGGTCGAAAGTTTAATATGTCCGGGTTTACCCTCTATTGCTTCTGCGGCGTTGGTAATCAGGTTCATAACGACCTGCTGGATCTGGGCAACATCACCCATGATATCGGGTATCCCGGCAGAGAGCTGCAGATCGATCGAAACTGTTCTTGGAATTGCAGTTCTGAGCAGAGTGGTATTTTCATTGACTAACCGGTTCAGATCAAGCCGGGTGATAACAAAGACCCCTCTGCCTGAATATGCCAGCAGGCGACTCGTGAGATCCGCCGCTCGATTAGCCGCCATGGTTGCCTGCGTGAGGAGCCTGTACGGCGTTGAATCGGGAGAAATTTTCAGCGCAGCCAGCTCAACATTACCGAGAATGGTCAAAAGAAGGTTGTTGAAGTCATGGGCGATGCCGCCGGCCAAAACCCCGAGACTCTCCAGTTTCTGGGTATGCAGCAGTTGGCGCTCGAAATCGAGTCGATCCCGCTCGGACTGTAACTGATCGGTGATGTCGTGCCCGACGCCAATAAACAGGAGCTGCCCTTTCGTATCGTTATAGCGCATCCCGTTGGCAACGAAGCTGCGAAAGGAACCATCCGCACATTTTACACGATATACGGGACTGGTGCCGCTCTGGCCGGTACCGAGTATCTGCATGAGATATTCGATACAAGGCTGTACATCGTCCTGGTGAACGAACGGTGCGAAACTCTTCCCCATGACGTCTCTGACAGGATAGCCGAAATGCCGCTCCCAGGCGGGAGAGACAAAGACAAAGACACCCGCGGAGTCAAGGGTAAAGATAACATCGAAAGAGTTTTCGACATGAGCCCGGAAGGTAGCTTCGCTTTCACGGAGAGAGTCCTCTACCCGTTTCAACTCGGTAACATCGACAACGACACAGGCCAGCCGTCCGGAGCCGGGATAATAGGCAGTAACTTTCAGGTGTCTGCCGGTGTCGAGATTGTGGCGTTCGAAAACATGCGATTTTCCTGAAAGCGTGACACCCGTGAAGTGTTCCGTCAGAAGGGCTCCATTTTTCGGGAACACTTCTCGTACCGTCCTTCCGATGATTTTTTCCGATGCCAGCCCGGTAATGATTTCGAAAGCCGGATTGACCTCCAGAAAGCGGAAGTCGACCGGTGAGCCCGCGTTATCTAAAATGACCTCGTGAAGTGCAAAACCGTCGACCATGGACATAAAGAGTTTAACATAGCAATTATCAGAAGAGTTCGGATCAGCTGCGTACGACATCGTTATTCCTTTCGCGGGGGAGGAGGTAAAAAGAAATATGAATTACACAAAAACCACCCGGTTCCTGCCGCATTTTTTGGCGCGGTACATGGCTTCATCCACCCGCTTGACAAAGGTTGTCAGGCCTTCTCCAGGGCGGTAGCAACCGCCGCCGATACTGATGCTTGTTCGGGCCTCTTCACCAGGCTGCGGCGAAAAAATAGTTGTCTCAAAGGCATGTCTCAGCCGCTCCGCGACGAGCAGCGCCTCGGCCAGTTCCGTTTCGGGGAAGATCACGATGAACTCTTCCCCGCCGTAGCGATAGGCGGAATCTGCCCCGCGGATCTCGCGTCGGATCAGCTCGGCAAGGGCCGCCAGCACATGATCACCCTCCAGGTGTCCGTAGGTGTCGTTGTATCGCTTGAAATTATCAACATCCAGCAAAATCAGTGAAAGTTGCGATCCATAGCGGTTGGAGCGTTCTACCTCTTCGGAAGCGCGGCTGAAAAAGTGGCGTGAATTGTACAGCCCGGTCAGGGCGTCGGTGATGCTCATTTCACGATGGCGGCATTCGCTGTCACGCAGCGCTTCCTCGGCCTGTTTCCGGTCGGTAACATCCTGCAGAGTCTCGATGGCGCCGATTATTCGTCCGGCTGAATCTTTGAGCGGCGCGGCAGTAAAGAAGAGCCATTTTCCCGATTCGCCAAAATGCGGAAAGAAGTCCTCTGCCTCAAAGGCGTCACTAATCATGGCGGAACGGTTGTATTTGCCCCCGTAATGCTGCGCCACCACGTTTTCAATGCTGCCGTTCACGATCAGATCGGCCATAACCGGGCGCTTCGATGAGTAAAAGGCGCGCCACTGTCCCCGAGTGCCGATAACCTCGCACGACGGAATACCGGTAATCTTCTGGCAGGCATCATTCCAGTGGGTGACGATGTGCGCGGCATCGATAACGAACGTGGGAATCGTCAGTCCGGCCACGATGGCGACCAGGCGCTCCTGGCTTTCAACCAGCGCCTTTTCCGCTTCCACTCGCGCCAGTCGCTCACGGTGGGATGATACGGCATCGCTCAGGATGTGCGGCAGCATCTGCAGATAAGCGCACTCCGGGTCCTTGATGACGTAGTCATCGACCCCGGCCTTGAGCGCCTCGACGGCAACCGCCTCAGACCCACTGCCGGTCAGCATGACCAGCGGCAGCCCGATTGACTCCGCCAGCAGAGTTTTGCAGAAATCGACCCCAAAAAGTCCGGGGAGGTGGTGGTCAACCACGACAAGGTCGTAGCGCGAAGCATCCGACCGGATCAGGTCAAGCGCATCTAATGCCCGCACGCACTCGGTAATATCGCACTCCATTCCGGAAACGCGCAGTGCACGGCGAAAGGCGATGCGGTCATGTTCATTATCTTCTACCAGCAGGATCTTTAAATGTGACAGTATTTCAGGCTTTTTCATGCGGATCTCCCGGCAGTTCAACCAGTTTCCAGAACAGGTTGATAGTGCGGATCGCCTCCGAGAAATTTTCGAATCCGATCGGTTTGACGATATAGGCGTTGGCGCCCAGCTCATAACTACGCACCCGATCCTCCTCTGCCTTTGAGGTCGTCAGCATGATGACCGGTAATGAGCGGAACAGCACGTTGTTGCGAATGTGCTGAAGTGTCTCAAGACCATCCATGCGCGGCATGTTGAGATCCAGCAGCAGGATGCCGGGGCGCGGTGACGATGCCGGATCGGAAAACAGGCCCCGGCGCCCAAGGTAGTCAAGGCACTCTTCGCCATTGTTGACGATGTAGAGCGGATTGGCCATCTGCGATGCCTTCCAGGCTCTTTTGGTTGCGATGATATCGTGTTCGTCATCTTCTGCCATCAGCACTACAAATGTTTTGTCGCTCACTGCTGTTCGTTCCTTTCAACTGTTGGGAGAGTAACCAGGAAGGTCGAACCACAACCGACCTCTGATTCAATCCGGACAGAGCCGCCCAGCTTGACGGCTGCTTTCTTGACAATTGCCAGACCGATGCCGGTCCCTTCAAATTCCTTGTGGGTATGGAGGCGTTTAAACATCTTGAAGATCCTTTCGTGATAGCGAGGGGCGATGCCAATGCCGTTGTCGCGGACGTAAAGCTCGCAGCTATTGTCACGGTAAGATACAAGGCCGATCTCAACGCGCTTGGATGACGAATGGTTGAATTTCAGGCCGTTGGTCACCAGATTGGTGAAAATCTGGCGCAACAGGGTTCTCTCCGCCAGAACGGTCGGCATCCTGCCGTTGCAGATCAGTTCCGCATCGGGGGGGAACTCAAGCTCGTTTTTCAGACCTGCCAGGAATTCATCCAATGAAACCGGATGAACCTTCATGCCTTCTCCCCCGACCCGCGAGAAGTCGAGCAGGTCACTCACCAGTTCGTCTCCGAATTTAAGGGCAGTTGTCATGCCGTCAAAATAGCTGCGTTGTTCGTCATTCAAGTGGTTTTCCAGCTCTTCGCGTAGAAAATCTGCATAGTTGCGGACGGCCCGCAACGGTGCGCGCAGGTCGTGGGAAACGACAAAGGCGTATTGCGACAACTCTTCGTTTGTCTCTCTAAGCGTGGCGGCCTTGGCAGCCAGTTCTGCATGTGCCCGGGTTAACTCCTCGGTGCGCAGCCGAACGGTCTCTTCCAGGTTGTTCTGATGGGCATGCAGCGCATCTTCCGCCCGTTTACGGGCGCTGATGTCCTGCAGAGTTTCGATTGCTCCAACGGCCTGACCATCTGCGTTGTAGAGCGGGGAGGCGGTAAAAAAGAACCATGTGCCATCGGTGCCGATGGCCGGAAAAAACCCCTCCGATTCGTATGCCCCCGGGATAACGACTGACTGCCGCCAGAGATCGCCATAGTGGCAGCTAACTTCTTCCGGCGTGGCGCCGTTAAGTACCAGATCGGCCATAACCGGGCGCTGATCCGGGTAAAAAGCCGACCAATGCCGGTCGGTGCCAACTACGTCCAGGGCAGCGCATCCGGTGACAGATTCACAAGCGCGGTTCCAGAATATTACATGGTGCTGACGGTCGATGACAAAAGTGGGGATGGAGCTACCCTCAAGGAGATAGCACCGGTTTTCAGGTTGCGTAAAGTCACAGACTGAGTTCGTAACGGTTTGTAGTTCTTGTGTCACGTGAGGCCCCGTGTTACCGTATGAGTGGCTATAACGTTCACCGAGCGGCAGTTTACCTGTTTCCTGTTTGAAAATCCATAGTAATCCTCTGCAATTTCAAAACAATACTTGCAAAATGGGTACACATGTCCATTTTTAATCTGACAACCGAATACTCCCTTCGCGGCGACCAGCCCCAGGCTATCAAAGAACTGGTAGAGGGGGTCGAACGGGGTGACCGCCACCAGACGCTGTTGGGTGTGACCGGCTCCGGCAAAACATTCACGGTTGCCAACGTCATTGCTCGCACCGGCAGACCGGCACTGGTACTGGCTCCCAACAAGACGCTGGCGGCCCAGCTGTACGGCGAATTCAAGGAACTTTTTCCGGATAATGCGGTGGAATATTTCGTATCGTACTACGATTATTATCAGCCGGAGGCCTACATTCCGACCAGTGACACCTTCATCGAAAAAGATTCCGCCATCAACGACGAGATCGACAAGATGCGCCATTCGGCGACACGCAGTCTGCTGACGCGGCGGGATGTCATAATAGTGGCATCGGTCTCCTGCATCTACGGCATCGGGTCGCCGGAAGCATATCAGGCCATGCACATCTTCTTTCATCAGGGTGATGATTTCGGTCGCGACGAACTGCTACGCAAACTGATCGAGATTCAGTACGAACGCAACGATATGGATTTCCACCGTGGCACGTTCCGGGTACGGGGGGAAGTGATCGAGATCTTTCCGGCCTACGACAGCGAACGGGCGCTCCGGGTCGAATTTTTCGGTGACGACGTGGAGGCGATCAGCGAAATCGATCCGCTGCGCGGCGTTGTGTTGCAGAAACTCTCAAAGTGCTCTATATATCCCGCTTCGCATTATGTCTCCACCCGCGAAACACTGGAGCGGGCGGTGGAGCAGATCCGGATCGATCTGGCGGAACGGATCAGATATTTCCGTAGTCGAAATATGCTGCTGGAGGAACAGCGCATCGAGCAGCGTACCCTCTTTGATCTCGAAATGATGGAGGAGATGGGGTTCTGCCACGGTATCGAAAATTATTCGCGTTACTTCGACGGCCGCCAGCCGGGTGAGGCTCCCTATACCCTGATCGATTACTTCCCGGACGACTTCGTGCTGTTTGTGGACGAGTCACATATCACCATCCCGCAGACCGGCGCCATGTACCGGGGCGACCGTTCGCGCAAGGATACGCTGGTTAACTACGGCTTCCGGCTTCCGGCGGCACTTGATAACCGGCCGCTCAATTTTCAGGAATTCCAGGCCCGCATCCGGCAGGCGGTCTATGTCTCGGCGACCCCGGCCGACTATGAACTTGAGGTGAGCGGCGGTGTTTTCGTCGAACAAGTCATACGTCCGACCGGGCTGGTTGATCCGGTTATAGAGGTGCGGCCGGTGTCGGCTACCCCCCCTCATTCCCCCCCTAAATTAAGGGGGGAAGAAAAGGGGGGGTACGGCCAGGTGGATGACCTCCTCCATGAAGTCCGCGAAACTGTTGCACGTGGCGAGCGGGTGCTGGTGACAACCCTGACAAAGCGCATGGCCGAAGAGCTGACCAACTATTATCGCGAACTGGGGGTGCGTATAAAATATCTCCATTCGGACATCGTCACTATTGAGCGAATGCAGATCATCCGCGACCTGCGCCTGGGGGAATTCGACGTGTTGGTCGGGATTAACCTGCTGCGGGAGGGGCTTGATCTGCCGGAGGTTTCCCTTGTCGCCATTCTTGATGCCGACAAGGAGGGATTTCTCCGTTCCCAGCGGTCATTGATCCAGACTTGCGGTCGCGCCGCCCGCAACATCAATGGCCGGGTGCTGATGTATGGTGACAGCGTGACCCGCTCCATGCAGGCCTGCATCGATGAAACCGGCCGGCGCAGGATCAGGCAGCTGGCCTACAACGAAGAACAAGGCATCACACCTGAAACGGTCAAAAAGAGTTTGCGCAGCATCCTGGAGTCAATCGAAGAGAAGGATTATGTCACACAGCCAGCGGGGGTTGCTGAGACCGGGGAGGAATATCTTGCTCCAAAAGAGATCCCGAAACTGGTTAAAAAACTTCGCAAGGAGATGCTGGCTGCGGCGAAAGATCTAAATTTCGAGAAGGCGGCCGGCTTGCGCGACCGGGTGAAAAAGCTTGAGAACATGGAGTTGGCTCTGAGGTGAGATCGGTGCTGGGGCGTCATAGCGGAGTGTGGTGAAAAGTGGTTGTAGTTTGCATGGTCACAGGCGAAAAAACGGGGGTAACGCAGATGCGTTACCCCCGGTATGAGTCATTCCATTTCCAAATCAAAGCGCTATCTTCGTTGGCTCTTCTTCGGCTCCTCAACGTACTATCCGTACGCCTTCGTCGCCTCAATCCTCTCCGCCTTGATTTCATCTTTGATTTGAAATTGGTATTACGTATGGATCAAAAGCTTATTTTTTGTGGCAGTCTTTGCAGGAAGTTGGGCCCTTTTTCATTTCTGTGTGGCATCCTTTACAGGTTTTGTGAGCCCAATCCTTGCCGAGTTCGGCAATTTTACCGGGGCCCTTTTCGTGGCACTTTTTGCAGTCTTTCAGCAGTTCCTGATGTTTTTTGTGCGTGAAGGTGATTTTGCCCATGGAGGCCGGCAATTCAATTACGTCGGCTGCGAAGGCTGCTCCTGCAAAAGCGGTGACGGCAAACATTGCTACTACTACGGCGCTGATTTTTTTCATCTGATGTTCTCCTTGCTGGTTTTTTACTGCGTTAGACGCAGGCGTAATTTCACATTCAGGCGTTACTTATTTAATATGCAAACTATTTAGCATATTGGGTGCCAATCTGCAAGTAAATTGTAACCAGCCGAACTTATTAAATAATATTTTTATTGAGTAAAAAAACAACGACAGTACATACCGCATTTGAGGCGACGATGATATTTTTTGAAGCAGACATGCTCTCGAAAGAGCTTGCCATACAACCTCCCTATTGAGTAGAGTCCGACAGCAGAGAATCCACGCAGGAGGTACGCACTAATATGCGCCGTGTAAATAATAATAAAGGATTTACCCTGATTGAGATCATGGTCGTGATCGTCATACTGGCGCTGTTGGCAGCGCTCGTCGGACCAAAACTGATGGGGCGCACCGATGATGCCAAAATTACCGACGCGCGGGTACAGATCAAGAATATCGAGACGGCCCTCAAACTGTACAAGCTCGATAACGGAAACTATCCTGCTACGGAGCAGGGGTTGGGCGCACTGATCACAAAACCGACCGCAGGTGTGATACCAAAAGGGTACAAGGATGGCGGCTATCTGGAGAGCAAAAAGATTCCCAAGGATCCGTGGGGTAACGACTACCTGTACGTTTCCCCCGGTGAACATGGCGACTACGACCTCTTTTCCTATGGCTTTGACGGCGTCAAGGGGGGCGAAGGAAAGAATGCGGATATCACCAGTTGGGATACGAAGTAAGAATTATTTCCCACAATATAGTTGATTTTTAAATAATCCGCGCTATAGTCTGATCCTCTAACCCATTATATTCATTATGAATAAATGTTTTAAGTGCCTGTAAAACTCACGCACGTATCTACGAAAGAGGAGGCAGTACAAATGACGCTGAAGTTTGTGTATTTCTTTGGAAACGGCCAAGCTGAGGGCCGGGCTGACATGAAAAATCTGTTGGGCGGCAAAGGGGCCAATCTTGCCGAAATGACCAGCATCGGTCTTCCGGTTCCCCCGGGCTTCACCCTCTCTGCCGAAGTTTGTACCGAGTTTTATAAGAACGATAGAACTTATCCCGCCTCGCTGGCCGCTGAGGTTGCCTCTCATCTTTCCCAGGTCGAAGCTCTTATGAGTCGCACATTCGGCGACCCGGTCAATCCCCTGCTTGTTTCAGTCCGTTCCGGTTCACGAGCCTCCATGCCGGGCATGATGGACACTATTCTCAACCTTGGTCTCAACGACATGACCGTGCAGGGCATCATTGCCCAGAGCGGTGACGAGCGTTTCGCCTACGATGCGTATCGTCGCTTTGTCCAGATGTATTCGGATGTCGTTATGGGGATGGATAAACACTCCCTTGAACACCTGCTGGAACTGAAAAAAGAAGAGCGGGGCATCCATCTCGATACCGACCTGAGCGCCGGCGACTGGAAGGATCTGGTAGCCGCCTTCAAAGCGAAGATCAAGGAAGAGCTCGGGGTTGCGTTCCCCGAAGATCCGATGGATCAGCTGTGGGGGGCGATCGGGGCAGTGTTCGGTTCGTGGATGAATCAACGTGCCGTTACCTATCGCCGACTGAACAATATCCCGGCGGAATGGGGTACTGCCGTCAACGTCCAGTCGATGGTCTATGGTAACATGGGTGATGACTGTGCCACCGGTGTGGCCTTTACCCGCGACCCCTCCACCGGTGAAGATTACTTCTACGGCGAATATCTGGTAAATGCCCAGGGAGAAGATGTTGTTGCCGGTATCCGTACACCCCGGCCGATCAACCGCGACAAGGCAACCACTCTGCCGTCAATGGAGGAGGTGATGCCGGAATGCTACCAGCAGCTGGTTTCTATCCGATCAATACTCGAAAAACATTACAGAGATATGCAGGATATCGAGTTTACCATTGAAAAAGGAAAGCTCTTCATGCTGCAGACCCGTAATGGCAAGCGTACCGCACCGGCCGCCATCAAGATCGCGGTTGACATGGTTGCAGAGGGGCTCATCGACGAAAGAACCGCCGTGCTGCGTGTCGCCCCGGCGCAGCTTGATCAGCTGCTGCACCCGTCGCTTGATCCGAAAGCGGTCAAGAATATCATCGCAAAAGGGCTGCCGGCATCACCGGGCGCAGTGTCCGGATCGGTCGTTTTTACCGCTGACGAAGCCGAATCAGAGGCCAAAACCGGACGAAAAGTGATTCTGGTTCGTGTCGAAACCTCACCTGAAGATATCCATGGCATGCATGCCGCCCAGGGAATCCTTACTGCTCGCGGCGGTATGACGTCCCATGCAGCAGTAGTTGCCCGCGGCATGGGCAAGTGCTGTGTGGCAGGCTGCGGCGACATTAAAGTTGATTATGCCAACCAGTGCTTCTCAACCAAAAACGGGGTTGTTGTAAAAAAGGGGGATATGATCACCCTGGACGGATCACTGGGTGAGGTTATGCTGGGTGCGGTCCCGACCGTATCGGCAGAACTGACCGGAGACTTTGGTACACTGATGGGATGGGTGGACGGAATCCGCCGGCTTAAGGTGCGGGCTAATGCCGACACGCCTCATGATGCCAAGGTAGCCCGCCAGTTTGGCGCCGAAGGGATCGGCCTCTGTCGCACCGAGCATATGTTCTTTGATGCGGAGCGGATAGCTGCTGTGCGTGAGATGATTCTGTCTGATGATGTTGAGGGGCGTGAACATGCTCTGGCCAAGATTTTGCCGATGCAGAAAGGGGACTTCATCGGTCTGTTCCGCGAAATGAAGGGGCTTCCGGTAACCATCCGGCTGCTCGATCCGCCGCTGCACGAGTTTTTGCCGCAGGAGGATAAGGATATCGAGGAGCTCTGCAGAACCATGAAGGTACCGGTCAACGCTCTCAAACACAAGATAGAGACGCTGCACGAGTTCAACCCTATGCTGGGTCATCGCGGCTGTCGTCTGGGCATCACGTTTCCGGAAATCTACAACATGCAGGTAAAGGCCATCATGGAAGCTACCTGCGAACTGGTCAAAAACGAAGGCTTCAGCATCGTTCCGGAGATCATGATCCCGCTGATTGCGACGGCCAAAGAGCTGTCGGTTCTCAAGCATAATGCCGTGGCAATCTGTGAGGAAACTATTGCCCGTTACGATGTCAAGGTCGAGTATCTGATCGGCACGATGATCGAGCTGCCGCGCGCCGCCCTGACAGCGGATGAAATTGCGGTAGAGGCTGAATTTTTCTCTTTCGGCACGAACGACCTGACCCAGACGACATTTGGACTGTCGCGTGACGATGCCGGCAAGTTCCTGCCATTCTACGTCGACAACAATATTCTGCCGGAAGATCCCTTCGTGTCGCTCGATCAGAAGGGGGTCGGCAAACTGGTCAAGTTGGCGTGTGAACTGGGGCGCGCAACTCGTCCGGATATCAAGCTCGGCATCTGCGGTGAGCATGGCGGCGATCCGTCATCGGTTATTTTCTGTCACCAGATCGGGCTCGATTATGTCTCATGCTCACCCTTCCGGGTGCCGATCGCCCGACTGGCAGCGGCTCACGCAGTGTTGGGGTAGGTTCAAAGACCGCCGGGCAGGAATGGCGAATACCCCATTGTTCTACCAAAAAGCGGGCTCCGATAAGAGCCCGCTTTTTTTCAAGGCACAGTCACAAACATGCCACCGGCATCGAGCGCACCGCTGGGCCAAGCGGCAGCGATTGTGCTTACTTGAACCAGCTTTTCAGGGTGTGGGTGAGATACATGGAATGCTGCCTGTCGTCTGAATTGCAGTGAAATTGCAATATAGACGATAGGCGGTTATTGCATCAATGGTTTTAGAGTGTTACTGATTTAACTACGATGCATGACGCATTTCGGCATGCAGATCTACCCCCAGCGCTCTAACCACTTTCATCACCGTCTCGTAACGCGGTTTTGCTCCAGGAGAGAGCGCCTTGTAAAGGCTTTCGCGCCCCAGGCCGGAATCCTTTGCCAGCTGAGTCATGCCGCGGGCACGAGCCACAGCCTTCACCGCCATAAGAAAAACGTCCGGATCGGGGTCTTCCAGTGCTCCCGTCAAATAAGCGGCAATAGTTTCTTCGTTGTCGAGGTAATCGGCAACATCAAATGGGGTAAAATTGGTCATGGTATTAATCCTCATAACGCACTCGCCATTTCCATGGCACGCTTGATGTCACGCTTCTGGGTCGATTTGTCGCCACCTAACAGCAACAGGTATACCACCGCGTCCCGCCGGGTGAAATACACCCGATAGCCGGGGCCATAGTGAATCCGCATCTCAGAAACCCATCCACCCACCGGCTCACAGTCACCAAAATTGCCTTTTGCAGCACGATCAAGGCGCAAAGCAATCTGGGCTTTTCCGACATGGTCTTTCATGCCTGCCAGCCAAGCATCGAATTCATCGGATTTCTGGAAGATGTTCATAAGGAGAGTGTATTCGTTTGGATACTAAAGTCAAGCGAAGATTACAGCGGAATGCTCAGTAGGGAGTGTCGAGTCTGAGCCAGATCCAGGCTGGGTAAACGGTTTGCCCGTCATCCGGCACCGGCACATTACACTAAACTCATCTCTACGGGAGCGCTTTGGGGTTGACGAGAAGAATAAGGCAGCAGTTTCTCGCTACATCAGAGAAGCTGTGGAGGATGCTATGATCAAGCCGCTTGATGACACCGCCGCTCGAAAAATGATGAAGTATGTTCCATTTTGGGCCTGATTTTGATTGATGGGTAATTGATAGATATGGCTTTTTATTGATGCATAGACAGCCAATTGTTCATGTTTTCAATATGTTGTCAGTAAGAGTTTGATTGATAGTCGTTTGATGGAGGGAGACTGGTGACTACGGAATCGGGCATTCGATGATGCGCATTACAAGAAGATGGTACTATCCTTTATCAAGCAATACGGGTCGGCCAGTCGGAAGGATATTGACAATCTATTGTTAGACAAACTTTCAGACGCTTTAGACGAACAACAGAAGAAAAACAAAGTCCGAAATATCATCTGCGCAATGGCGAATCGCGATAAAACCATTGTAAATAAAGGCAGTTCTGTAAAGTCAATGTGGACCTTGGCTAGTAAAACTTTTTAGTCAAGTTTAGTCATGTTTAGTAAGGCCGGGAAGTATTGGGGGGCAATGGACAAAAGAGGAAAGAGTTGGAGTGGGTGAATTTATGAGAAAGCTGGCAACAATCCGGAAAGTTGATGAGATCCGACCGATTGAGGACGCTGATGCGATAGAGCTGGCTGTCTTCGGCGGCTGGCAGGTTGTGGTGAAAAAGGCGCAGGAGATAAAACCTGGAATGCTGGTTGTGTATTGCGAGATAGATTCGGTTTTTCCGGAACAGCAGCAGTACGAGTTTTTGCGACAGGACAAGTTTCGCCTTCGTACCAAAAAGTTCCGTGGCGCCTTGTCGCAGGGTATCGTTTTCAAAATAGACGAGGTGCTGACAGTCGGGAATTATGCCGAGGGAGAAGATGTAACTGGGATTCTGGGCATAACCCTTTATGAGCCGCCTATCCCAGCAGCAATATCGGGTGATGTTGTCGGTGCTTACCCTGGCAGTGTACCTAAAACCGATGAGGAACGGGTACAAAACCTCGCTATTGAAGCTTTTTCCGGTATGCCTTTCTTTGTGACGGAGAAGCTCGACGGCACATCGTGTTCGTTTATTTTCGACGAGGCTGGTCTCCATGTCTGTGGTAGGAACTGGGAGTTTTCTGAAACTCCTGATCAAACCTTTTGGAAGCTTGTCAGGCATTATGATATTGAAGAGAGACTGCGCGACTACCATGCCCGTACGGGAAGTTATCTTGCCTTGCAGGGTGAGGTTGTCGGCTACGGCATTCAGTCGAATATTTACGGATTAAAAGGGCAGGATATCTTCATCTTCAATATCTTCGACATTACAAGGCAACGTTATCTTCCTGTTGCGGTCTACCGCACATTACTGCATGATTTTGGCCTCAAAGGTGTGCCTGTCGTAGCGGAGAATTTTCCGAATGTCGGATTCGACCATGCCCGGTTTCTCGAATATGCCGAAGGCAAGTCCCTCCTGAATCCACAGGCAGAACGCGAGGGGGTAGTCTTCCGCTCCATTGATGAGACACGCTCCAATCAGGGTAAAATATCGTTCAAGGCGATATCCAATAAGTACCTTCTCAAGCATGGTGGATAGTGGCGATAGCTTAAGATATAATTCAATGGACTATTTTAAGGCCATTGATTATATTTATTGCATCAAGAGTCCTAAAAAGGATTTTTATGAAAAACTCTGAAACACCCGAAGAGATGGAAGCTGCTTTCGGGCAGCAGTTGCGCGATCTGCGCTTGCGCCGGAACATTGATCAGCGCCAGTTGGCCGAGCAGGCGGGCGTTGCCCTGAATGCCGTTAAAAACCTGGAAAACGGCAGAGGGGCAACAATGACGTCACTGGTGAAGGTGCTGCGCTCCCTTGGGCGGGCTGACTGGCTGGAAACCCTGGCTCCGGCAGTTGCCATCAGCCCGATGCAGATGCTGAAGGCAAAACAGCCGCGACAACGTGCATCCAAAACCAAAGGTAACGCCAATGCATAAATAGGTTCACGCTAATGAACCACCCCGCCGCAAGCGGACGGGGTATCTGCAACCTTATCTGATGCTTAAATCGCCCCAAGGGGCGGGGAATTTACCCACAGAGATTAAATTTTAGTGGTGTTTTTAATGGCGTTGAACATTTGTATGCGTAATAAAATACATAATATTAGAATGTTACGTGGCTGTACAAAGTCGGTAGGGGCCAAATGTCAAAAAGGTCACTTTCCTCTTGGAAAGCGGCCTTTTTTCTTTGGTACTCGCTGTTTGTAACGGCTGGGAGCCGAAGGTCTTGTCATATCCAGCCCAACCTATCAATGTCCACTCTACTTATTATTACCGGACTGACGAGCCTTTTGTCCTGAAGCAGTATCCCTCCTGTACAGTCATTACCACCTGTTTCTTCTTTCATGCCCCTTATATTCTTTCGCTACTCCATTTCCTCGTAAAGGCCCTGTTTTGGGATCTACCCATGTGTCATCAGAACGTTTGAAGGCAACAATGCTGCCTGAGAATAACAATTCACGAATTAAACATTTGGGTACATATTCAATTGCATCATCATGATATTTTACCAACAGTGCCATATCACGCCACCTCCAAGGTATTGTATCCCTCAAAACAAAGCTGTCGTCATTATACTTGATTATCAAGCAATATCAAGTGACTTACTAATAATTTAGTAATCCGCGCGACTCTGTGATATTTCAAGAGCATTCCCCTGACAGGATTACCCACCCGGCGCTCTCTACAACCTGTAGCATCGCTTCTTCATTAAAACTCATGTAGCAAACATTGGTCACAAGACCATCAGTAACTATCTGAGAACATCAAAGCCTCCCTTTTGTGTACCTATGAGCGGTTCACGTCAGGGAGGCTTCTAGATATTTAAGGAACTGTCAAACTTGGGATACTTCGGCAGAGCCGGGGGCTTACACAAAGGAAATTACTGCTTTGCGTACTATAAAAATAGTAGTAATACTTATTCATGCGAATTTTGATCATTGAGGATGAAATCAAGTCAGCCGAGTATCTGCGAAAGGGATTCTCGGAAAACGGTTTTGTATCCGACGTTGCCAATGATGGTGAAGACGGTCTGCACCTGGCGCTAACCGGCGAGTATGACCTTATAATTCTTGACGTGGGACTCCCTGAACGTTCGGGATGGTCGGTAATCGCGGAGCTGCGCCGTAAAGAAAAAGAAATGCCGGTGCTCTTTCTGACCGCCAGGGATGCCGTGGAAGACCGGATCAAGGGTCTGGAACTCGGAGCCGACGACTATCTTGTCAAGCCGTTTGTTTTTTCCGAACTTCTTGCCAGGGTGCGGACAATTCTGCGCCGCGGACCTTTAAAACATCCGGATGTTTTTACGGTCGGGGACCTGGTTATTGATCTGGTAAGACACAAGGCCATGCGTGCCAACCAGCGTCTCGACCTGACTCCGAAAGAGTTCGCGCTGCTTTCGCTTCTCGCGCGCAGGGCCGGTGAGGTTGTCTCGCGTACGCTTATCGCCGAACAGGTCTGGGACATGAACTTCGACAGCGACACCAATGTTGTGGATGTTGCCGTGCGCAGACTAAGGGCCAAGGTTGACGATCCGTACGAAACCAAGCTCATCCACACGTTACGGGGAGTTGGCTATGTCCTCGAACAACGCTGAGCAGGGGCCTCCCACGGAACCTCGTCGCCGGTGGTCGATCACCCAGCGCCTGGTTGTCACCTACACCCTTTCCGCCTTTGCCATGCTTGCCATTACCGCGGTATTCCTTAACTGGACCCTCCATAGCTCTCTCCTGAAAGCAGAACGCGACTATATTGATGACCGGATTCGCGTATACCGTGCAATTATTGAACACAGTCCTGATTTTCTCCACTTCATCATGCAGGATATCGAATGGCAAGGGTCTTTCGTAGAATTCCCTCAATACTATGCCAGGCTTTTGAATGATAAGTGCCACATCATTCTCGAAACCGCACACATGAATGAGCTTATTCCTCCCGATAGTTTCCCCGACGCATGCATATTCAAGGAAGAGACAAAAGAGCGGTCACGGTCGGCCAAACACATTGTTTACCGGGGCAAAAATGACAGGTCATACCTTCTGGAATCGTACTGGACCGAAACGGTTCAACCTTCACAACGTGTTGCAATCCAGATAGCGATCGATATCACTGCACAGGAAGATATCATCCAGACTAACCAGCGGCGCATGATCGCGATCATAATGTTCGGTATCGTCTTTGCGGTTCTCTTCAGCGTCTTTGTTGCCCGCCGTGTTCTCAGACCGATCAATGAATTGGCCGAAACCGCCAAGCGGATAACCATGGACAAGATCAGCATGCGGGACACCGATCCCCAGAGTTGGCCGGTGGAACTGCAGTCTCTGGCAATTGCCTTCAACGACATGTTGGGGCGTCTGGAAGATTCGTTCACCCGCCTGTTTCACACTGCTTCCAACCTGGCTCATGCACTGCGGACGCCCATCAACAACCTGATGGGCGAGGCTGAAGTTGCTCTCTCCCAGGAAAGAACGACTGATGAGTATCGCAAGGTTCTCGAATCAAGCCTCGAAGAGCATATGAGGCTTTCGCGCCTGCTTGAAGCAATCTTTTTTCTGTCGCGGGCGGAAAACCAATCTACCGCCCTCGAACGCTCACAATTCACTCCAATAGAAGAGATCGAGAAGGTGTACAGTTT
>JANNLB010000195.1:0-31738 GCA_031396605.1 Geobacter sp.
ATTACCCTGCAACAGGGCTCTGGTAATCACCAATTTTCGCCGAGCAGTTCAAAATGCGCCCTGGGGTGCAGACAGGCGATACAGACCTCCGGAGCTTCCCTACCGGTGTGGAGATAGCCGCAGTTGCGACAACGCCAGAAGACATCTTCATCCCGGGTGAATACACGCCCGGCATCGATATTTGCCAACAGGTCACGAAAGCGTTTTTCATGCTGTTTTTCGGCTATTGATATTGCTGTCCAGGCAGCGCCGATCGCCGGAAATCCCTCGTCCCTGGCAGTTGTCGCAAAACCGGGATAGATCAGCGTATGTTCTTCATGTTCACCGTTAGCAGCCGCCAGCAGGTTCTCGGCTGTGGTAGCTATTTTTCCCGCCGGGAAACAGGCGGTGATCTCCAGATCGCCCCCTTCAAGAAACTTGAAGAACCGCTTGGCGTGCTCTTTTTCCTGATTGGCCGTTTCTTCAAAAATATCGGCAATCTGAATAAAGCCCTCTTTTTTGGCAACACCGGCAAAATAGGTATAATGATTACGCGCCTGACTTTCACCGGCAAATGATTTGAGCAGATTTTGCTCGGTCTTGGTTCCCCTTATTGAAGCTGCCATTATACCTCCTGATACTGAGTTTTAAATACGACAGATATTGTCCCTTATACCGAACTTATTTTTTTTTGCAAGCAGGAAAATAAAAAGGGGGCGCATTTCTGCGGCCCCCTTGAGATACCATTGCCTGATGATTGATATTTACGACAACTGACGACCGCCGGCAGCGGCCCATTTTTCGAGCATTGCGGTGGTAACAGACTTCGGGCGCTCGATGGCATAGCCGAGACCACGATCCCAGGTGATGTTGGCCATGCAGCCGAGAGCGCGGCCTACTCCAAACAGAACTGTGTAGAAGTCGAATTCGGTGAGCCCGTAATACATCTGGATAACGCCGGACTGTGCGTCGACGTTCGGCCAGGGGTTCTTGGTTTTGCCATGTTCGGTGAGAACGCCAGGCGCGACTTCAAAAATCATGGATACAACCTTGAACAGAGCATCGTCCTTGAGGCCGGGAGTTTTGAGGCAAAATTCACGCTGTGACATGTAGCGCGGATCGGTCTTGCGCAGAACGGCGTGGCCGTAACCGGGGATAACCTGGCCGGCATTGAGTGTATCCCAGAGAGCTGCTTTAATCAGTTCCTTGGTAGGCTCGACATCCTTGCAGTATTTTTCCTTGAACTTGAGGGTCCAGTCGAGAACTTCCTGGTTTGCAAGTCCGTGCAGCGGGCCTGCCAGACCGTTCAAGCCTGCGGAGTAGGCATAGTAGGGATCGGACAGGGCAGAGTGAACCAGATGAGTAGTGTGGGCAGAAACGTTACCGGATTCATGATCAGAGTGCAGGATGAAGTACATGCGGGCAACGTCTCTGTACTCGTCTTTCTGGCCGATCATGTGGGCAAAGTTGGCGCCCATATCAAGTGTCGGGTCAATTGCAATCTGCTTGTCAGCGCGATATTTCAGGTTATAGATGAATGCGGCGATAATCGGGATGCGGGCAACGATATCGCTGGCATCTTCATAGACGTATTCCCATGCGGTCATCTTGTTGAATTTACCGGAGCTGTAGAAGCCGGCAAATTTGGAGTCTTTCTGCAACGTCAGCATGGCAACCGAAAGCATGACCATCGGATGACTGTCACGCGGCAATGCGCGGAGGGCATCAAATACATACTGGGGAACAATCTGACGGTTCTTCCATTCGGCGACAACTTCAGCAACCTGCGCATCGGTAGGAACATCGCCTGTCAGCAGGAAATACCAGAAGGACTCGACAGTCGGATATGCAGAACCGGCAGCCTTCGGCAGCGCAGCAAATGTTTCAGGGATGTTCTTGCCACGGAAACGGATTCCTTCCTGTGGATCCAGGTAGGAGATGTCTGTTACGAGTGAACGGATATCACGGGCTCCACCGATACACTGGTCGATGTTAACCTGATCGATGATGACCTGGCCAAATTCCTTGACGAGTTTCGTGATACGTGGGCGGTGTTCCTCAATCTTCAGTTTGAGTGTGTCTTTCAGGGCCATTGTTTTACTCTCCTTTTGGTTGTGTGGGGTTGAACCCGGATAATCCGCTCTTTCGGCAACTCAACATCTAATCCATTGGTTCTTACGGGGAGAAACGGGACTCTTCTTCGGCATACTGTATACGATTTGTACGGAAGTTATACTCGACCGTATACGGAAAATGCAACAAAAATTTTGCTCGGTGAAATCAACTCAAAATTACCAGTTCATCACTGGAGTGAGTGAGGCGTTTCAGACCTTCACTGCTCAGATAAAAGGTATTCTCAATACCTATTGCTCCTTCTCCCGGGAAGACGACTTTCGGCTCAAAAGCGAATACCATCCCTGTTTCCAGTACCATATGATCGAAGCCGCGGGCTATAAACGGGTATTCATCTATCTCCACTCCAAGCCCATGTCCGATAAACGAGACTTGCGAACCCTTTGCCCCCATGAAGCTGTCGGCATACCCCAATTCAACGGCACTTCTGAAACAGAGATCGTACAGAGCACCCCAGCTCATTCCAACTTCTGCAACCTGCATCATCAGAGTCTGAATTTCAACCATGTCGTCATACGCTCTCCGCAAGCGAACTGACACTTCGCCGACCGAAAACACGCGGGTCTGATCGCTCAGATACCCATCCACACATCCGGCAAGATCGATAATGACCGGTTCATGAGGCACAATCCTCTTCAGGCCGGCGCCCTGACCGAAAGAGGGATTGAGTCCCATTCCCCCCAACGGCGAATCGGCATAAGAGGGCACCGCACTGTCAACCCCGGAGAATATCTGCCCAAAACAGATGTCAGAATTAAACCCCCTCATCCGTATCAGCCCCTGATGGCCGTTTTTCCGGGCGGAGTATTCAAGTTCGGCAGCGACCTCCAGATCGGTCATACCGACACGGATGATCTCTCTGGCACGGTGGTACACAAGATCCACCTGATCGGCGGCATCCTTCATAAGATGGATTTCATAGTGCGACTTGATCATCCTGACCGTGCGAATTAACGGGGTTGCGTCGGAAAAGTCGGCGTTCGGGTAGAGAGTCCGATATCGTTCAAACAGATTTACCGGAAGGACATCCAGCTCAAGTCCGATCCGTTTCGGAGCCGGATACCCGAACTGCGACAGAATGGCGGGAATATCCTTCATCGAACTGAACGGCAGCACTTCCTTGAGACCGGATTCCATCCGTGCCCGGCCGACATCCTTGCGAACCATGTAAATCGGTTGACCGGATGCAGGAACATAGAGGTTCCCGCTCTGGACGGTGCCGGTAAAATAAAACAGGTCGGCATTCTGGATGATTATGACTGCATCCAGTGCGTTAGTTTCCATCTGTTCCTGGAGTTTTTTGCAGCGGAATTCGAGTTCGGTGGCCGGTGTCAGGCGCATTACATTCTCCTGTTTCTGTTCAGTAGCCTGAATTATAAACCTGTTATTTCAGTATGCAAGCAGTGACCTGAAAAAAGCTTTTTATGCATCTCCCAGCAAACTATTGACCAGCCACGTCAAATTGTCTATTATTCATACCCCGTTACAGAGCAGCCAAAGACAACTCATCTTATGGTGGTACCTTATTTCATGCATGCCTATCCGTATACCATAACCATTTCTTCAGAAAAAGGGGGCGTCGGCAAGACAACTCTCGCAACCAACCTTGCGATCTATCTGAAAGCGATGCGTGAAGATCTGCCGGTAACATTATTCTCTTTTGACAACCACTTCACGATTGACAAAATGTTCGAACTTCAAAAACGGGATGAAGATGCTCCCGACGTCCATGCCCTTCTGATGGGGGCAAAGGCGGGGGAGGTCGTTCAGACCGGCCAGTATGGGGTCGGTTTTATCAGATCCTCAACCGAACTGGGCGATATCCATGAACGTTTCAAAGGGCCGATGACCCTGACCCGGATGCTTGCCGAGTCGGGAATTTCCGGTATCGTCATCATAGATACGCGGCCGGATCTTAACATTCTGACCCAGAATGCCCTGTATGCCGCCGACCGGGTGTTGATTCCGGTCAAAGACCTGCCCAGCCTTGAAAACTGCAAGAACATCTTCGCTCTGTTCGATCAACGGGGCATCGACAAAAAATCATTGGCTCTGATCCCCTGCCTGATCGATTCGCGCATCAAGTTTGAGGGGATATTCAATGATCAAAAAACACTCCTGCGGGCAATTGCCGTGAATCGCGGCTACCGTTGTCTGGATACCTATATTTCAAAAAGTCCGAAAGTCGAAAGCCTCAACACAAATCCTGATGGCAAGATATATCCGATCCTGACTCACGCCCGCGGCACCGAAGTTCATGGACAATTCATGGAAATTACCCGTGACGTGCTCAGAAGTGTCGATGCGGCCAAAGAGACGAGGGCATGCCTGTATCACACCTGGCTGCTTGAAAAGGAAGCCGGCAGGAAAGAATCATATCTGGCGCGGCTTGAAGGTCTGGCGGAGCGTTGCCTGATCTGTGGCGCCATGCTGGCTGAACACCCCGATGACCGCAGCTTCTATTTCGAAACGTCTGATCGGTTTGCTCGCGGTTTCCTGCATGGGAATTGCGTCAGCAGCATGCTCTGTTCCACGCTATATGGTCTGCAGGAAAACGATCCGACGTTCGACGCGGCACGAGCGCTTGTTGCTGACAAGGCCACCAGGGCCGTATCAGTCCTGTTGCCGCGGATCAATTTTGAAACATATCGACTTGATTATCATCAGTTCAGCATGACCGGAGAGAAGCTGCTTCAGAAAGATGTAGAGATGCCGGGATTTGATGCCGGTGAATTCAATGGCGTACACGACCGTTTATATCTGCTTCTCAACGAGGCTCTGGCTGGATTTGAAGGTGCCTTGCGGAAAGAGAGCTGGCTGTCCGTATATCCGGTGGATCCGGGCAATCCGGAGGCCGTTCTGCATGAAGAGTCGTACAAAAACATCCATCGGCTGCAGCAACAGTTTGCCGAAGCAATCCTGCCTATTTAACAAGCTGTGACGCGGGAACCAGCTGCACACCCTGACCGGCAAGATCAGGAAGCGCCGCTGCAAGGGTTGTAATCGTTGCCGGATGCGGATGACAGATTGCAATCGCTGAACCGTTTTTCCTGGCCAGCCTGACCGCCTGATCGAGCTGTTCAAGAATGTAGCTCCGTTCCTGCTCATTATCAAGAAACACGTGACGCCGAGCTGCCCTGATACCCAGTCGCTGTGCCACCCCGAAGCCTACGCTCTCCGGAGACGTAACACTGTCGATGAAGAACAGGTTATGCTTCTTCAGGACCTGAAGCACTGCCGCCATTTTTTCCTCGTTCCCGGTGAATTCCGATCCCATGTGATTATTAACTCCGACCGCTCCGGGAAACTGTTGAATAAACCGGGACATCCGCTCCTGCAATTCGCAGGTATCCATGGACACCAGGAGACCATTCGCTTCCAGACGACGAGCGGGCCACCCCTTGGACTGCATCGGAACATGGATCATTGTTTCAATGGCATTGCCGGTCGCAAACGCCGCCACCTCCTTATCGGAGCGCAGACCCGGAATTATCGCAAACGTCAGCGGAACTTTGATTGCGGCAAGCGAACGGGCCTCTGACAAACTGCTCCCCATATCATCGATAATAATCGCCAGCCGAACAGCGGATCCCGGTTGTTCAGCCTCGGGTGATACTGCCCTCGGCGGATAATCTCTCTGCTCCTTGTGTAGAGGGGGAAATACAAGCGGAGGAACGACAGGCGAGACCTTCGGAATGGATGAAGGGTAAATACCCGGTTTGACGTGCGAAAGATCCGGTTTTTGCAGATTCACATCTATTGATGAGGTGGGTGAAAGCAGATAGTAGCCGGCAATTGCTGCCGCGATCAGGAACAGAATCACAAACGCGGCGACGCGCGATCCGGATGGCTTTCTACGGGAATTATTTCTGGCCGGAGCAGCCATTATTTCCCGGCTGCGGCCGGTTTCCGGCCAACTCCAGTTACGCTGCGCTCCTGTTTCAGCAGCCAGTGAGCGAGCAAAATATAATCATCAAGATAATCCTGAGTGCTGTCGGAATTTATATCGTAGACCGGTTTGCCGTTTTTCAGCGGTTTTGCCAGAAGGGCATCCAACGCGGCAACGGAAAGAGCAACCAGTTTCGTTCCCACCTGATTAAGAGGCGGAACGGCAACCAGTGAAATTTCAGAACGTTCGCCCTTCAGGATAATTGAGAGCCGTACATCCGATTTGCCTTTTTGAGGCAGAGCGTCAAGCTCCCACTTTCTGTCGGATATACGCCTGATCGATTTAAGATTTGCACCTTTAAGAAAAAAGCTGGGAGACTCAGTGTCATGTGGAAGTTCAACCGCAACGGTCACAAGTGATGTACCATCTGATACGACAATCGCCGGCGACTGAATAATTCCGGTTGTATGCAAAATGCCCTCGTCAAACAGAGCCGCAAGATTTTTTACCGAGCGGATCTCTTTGAATGTCCGGAATCGATCAAGCACACTCTGTTTTTTTTCAAACATGGAGAGTGAGCCGCTGTTGTTGGTTTCAGGCGCGGCAGGCGTTGTCGCCTGTTCCCGCACAGCCGGAGTGCCGCTCCCGGCAGCCGCACCGGCATTCGAAGCTTCATTCACATATGCAGGTTCTTCTCGAGGCTCTTCCTTTCGGACGACATCACGAACCAGCTCTTGAGGCAGAGAAACAGTGCCGGGCGCTGAAGGTGTGAGTGTGGGAGTGGGAGTCGGGCTCGCTGTTGTGGTTGACGCAACTTTGGCGCCGCTCACGACAGAACCGCCAAGAGCCGCTCCAGCGCTGGTGTCTTTGCTCTCTCTGACAGCGCTGCCGGTTCCCGGATCAGGCTGCGGAGTTCCGGAAGTGGACTGTACCGCAAGCTGCGAACCGCTGATTGAATAAATATTGGACGATAATTTTGGAGACGATGCGGTGACGGTTCCTTTCGGGGTAAATGTCACTGATGCCAATTCACCGGTGCCTTTAATTGTACCGGCAGTTATAAAGACGATTCTGACTATTCCGGGAGTAGAACTATTTGCTTCCATCATTGCAGTTGCAGTCAGGCTTCCTGACTTCACACGGGGAGATTCGAGTGCAGCGGCATCATACCACACCGACAGGTCTATTCCTGCAGACTCCTGCAGCCCGGTTGCGGTAATCGAATATGCTGCAGTTCCGGCTGGAGCAATAGTGATGATCGATGCCGCCTCTCCAATATCAGAGGCTGCGATCAGAGCCGTCAGCAGCAGCATTGTCAGAATACCGCGCAGTTTTTTCATGGAGTGATTCCTTGAGTACATCAGTAATTACTTTTCACTACCCATCGATTTGATCAGTTCCCATCCTTTAAGCAGGTCAATAGCCCGGAGGACCTGATAATCGTTTTTCAGGTTATCTTCCAGCCTGGACGGGGCTTTTTCGGTTTTGTCATCCTTTTTGTCGATCTTTTTCTCATCTTTTTTAGTGTCGCCGCTACCCGGCTTACCTTCACTTTCAAAGTGGTTCTCGAGATCTTTTTCGCGCAGATGCAGGGTATCTTTTTTTGCCGTCGCTTTTGGCAGTTCAATGGCTTCTACCACGATATCAGGAGTTATGCCCTTGGCCTGAATTGAACGTCCCTTGGGAGTATAGTAGCGGGCTGTTGTCAAACGGAGCCCTGAATCATCCGACATCGGAATTATCGTCTGTACCGACCCTTTGCCGAAGCTCTGGGTTCCTATAATAATTGCCCGTTTATGGTCCTGCAGTGCTCCGGCTACAATCTCCGACGCGCTGGCGCTGCCGCCGTTAATCAGAACTACAATAGGATAATTGGGTTCTTTGCTCCCTTTTTTGGCAGTAAACTGCATTTTGGAATCTTTTTCACGCCCTTCTGTATATACGATCATCTGTCCTTCAGGGACGAAATGATCGGCAACCCTGACCGCCTGATCGAGCAACCCGCCCGGATCGTTGCGCATATCAAGCACCAGCCCCTTCAGCTCACCTTTGTACTCTTCCTTAATGCTTTTAAGGGCCTTGACAAGGTCATCATCTGTTTTTTCCTGGAACTGGGCAATGCGTACATACCCATAGCCGCCATCCATCAGGTTGAACCGGACACTCTTGACCTGAATAACATCACGGACAAGCGGGAACTCTTTCGGCTTGTCGAATCCCTCACGCATGATGGTCAGGATCACCTTGGTTCCTTTTACGCCGCGCATCCGCTTGACGGCATCATTGATATTAAAATCTTTGGTGAACTTGTCATCAATTTTGAGAATCATGTCGCCGGGCTTGACCCCTGCTTTGAAAGCAGGCGTATCCTCAATTGGAGAAATGACCGTCAGGACACCGTCCTTGATGGATATTTCAATTCCGAGACCGCCAAACGCCCCTTTGGTATCAATCTTCATCTCTTTATAGGTATCGGGAGACATAAATGAGCTATGCGGATCGAGCGACGAAAGCATTCCGTTTATAGCGCCGTAGACCAGTTTTTTTGTATCAACTTCTTCGACATAGCTCTTCTTGATAATCGCCATGACGTCAGTGAAAAGTTCGATCGATTCATAATCACTCCCATTCCCTTCTGCCGAACTGTGACGATGGGAGCTGATGATAAAGATAGATAAAAAAGCCACTACAACTGCAAAACCAACGATCATCCTTGTTTTTTTACTGCCAGGTACACTCATTTGTTTCCTCCGGATATTTTTTATAACACTCTTACTGATTATCAACGAACCCATCCGGCCGGATCGACCGGTTTGCCTTGATGGCGGATTTCAAAATACAGAATACTTCCTTTAGTTGAATCGAGATCTCCCACTGCACCGATCATTTCATGCCGCGCAATTTCTGCGCCGACTTTTTTTGTCAACCGGGACGCGTGAGCATAAAGGGTGAAATAACCACCGCCATGGTCGACAACCATCATATTACCAAAACCTTTGAAATAATCGGCAAAAATAACGGTGCCTTCATAAATTGCCTTGATTTCAGTTCCGGATGCAGCTGAAATCGATAACCCCTTGCTGAAGGTAAATGAATTGAATTCGGGGTGTTTATGCTTGCCATATGACTCAATAATTTCGCCCCGAACCGGAAGATTCATCCGCCCTTTTTGCGAACCAAAGCCGCGATCAGGTACCGGAGGCGGTTCTGCAAGCGGCTTCAACCTTGATCCCGGCGCTCCATGACGGGAGGAAAGTTTGCGACGACTTAAGGCATCGAGACGGGTAATCATTGCCTGCAACCGGGAGGCATTTGCCTGCAATTCCTTCAAGGAAGCTTCATAACTTTTGCGATCCTGACGCACCTTGCCAAGAAAGGCCGCTTTTTTACTTTTTTCCTTTTCGATCTCACGTTTTTTTTGTTCGATGTCGGTCATGATGCGCTCTTTTTTTAAAGCATCACGCTCCAGATCAACCTTGAGACGTTTGAGTTGATCGATTTTCTGGTTGTATTCGACAAAAATCCGCTTGTCATTTTCAAGAATCGATCTCATGTAGCGAATATTTTCGGCCAGTTGAGGAAACGATTCCGCCGAAAAGAACATCCGTAACGCACCTAGTTCGCCCGCTTTATACAATGACGACAGGCGTCGTTCGATTTCCAGACGTTTTTGATTTGCTTCTGCGGTCACCTTTTGAATTTCGCTACCGGTACGGTCAAGGCTGGACTCAACCCTTTGCAGTTCATTGCTCAGGCGGCCCAGAACTGACTCATTCTGTTCAAGATTCATCAGGATTTCCCGAAGCTCGGTGGAGATAACCGCTTCGACCTTGCGGGTCTTGGTGATGAGCTGTTTTTGTGCCTTGATCTCCCGTTTGATTCCGCTCAGCTCATCTTTGGGATTTTCTGCACATGCCACTGATGCGATCACCAGCAGTAATGCGGATATACCTGCCGCTCGCTTCATCAATCAGACACTGATAAAACGCTTCAGTGAAGTGAGACTCCCGATGAAACCGAGCAAAGCGCCGGCCAGCAGCAATCCTCCGACGTATTCGGGCGGGAGGAAACTCAGTCCGGATGTGACGGGATTAAAGGTAAGAAAGCCGCCGGCATTGTGCAGAAACCCTTCATACAGACCGAACAACAGCACAATAGAAAGTGAAGAACCGGCGATTCCCTGGATCAAACCTTCCAGAAGAAACGGGGCTTTGATGAAAAAACTGGTTGCCCCGACAAGAGACATGACCTCGAGTTCGTCACGACGGGAGTAAATGGTGAGTTTGATCGTATTGGAAACAATAAATATCACGGCTATCACCAGAAATCCACCAAGTAGCGCGCCGAGCAGGCGCATGAAGTTCAGAAATGAATTAAAGCGGCGCACCCATTCTTCACCATACTGCACCTCGGTAATGCCGGGAATCCGTTTAAGTGCCGTGACAAAGTTTTCGACTGTGGCGGTATCACGATGGGACCGTTTCAGCGCGATCTCGAACGAGGTAGGAAGAACCTCGGACCGCACACCCTCCAGAAGGGTTTCCTGGCCGCGCAGACGGCTTTTAAAGCGTCTCAGTGCCTCATCACGGGTCACATAACTGACACGGGACACTCCGGAAAGTGCAGATATTTTTTCACGAAATATACTTTGGTCCTGGGCTGTCAGCTCCTTGTCAAAATAAACGGTTACCTGAACTCGCTCGCTCCAGTTTTCAGCGGCGCTTTCAAGATTCACAAAAACAAGCAGAAACAGGGAAACGATCAGCAGCGCAAGCGTGATCGTCCCAATTGTGACCACATTAACAAATACATTCTGACGAATATTGGATAGCGCCCGGGAAAGAAAGAACCCTGCCCTTCCGCCAAAACCATCACCAGCAAGCGTCGGACGCTTAAAAGGTTTGATCGTCGCCGGCTGTTTCTTTTTCCACTTGTTCAACTATTTCCCCTTTGATCAATGTAACGAGCCGCTTATGACTCTGCTCAATCAGCCGTCGGTCGTGAGTCGCAACAACTACCGTTGTGCCGCGAATGTTCGCCTCTTTGAAAATGTTGAGAATCTGGTTTTTATTGGCATCATCAAGGTTTCCGGTCGGCTCGTCAGCCAGCAGAATTTTTGGATCATTCACCAACGCCCGGGCCAGTGCGACCCGCTGCTGTTCACCACCGGAAAGGCGCTGGGTTACGAGATTATATTTGGACTCAATCCCCATCTGTTTGAGCATGTGCATGGTTTTCTTGCCGATATCGGCCCTGCCCCATCCCAGAACTTCCAGAGTTATGGCAACATTTTCAAAAACGGTACGGTTCTGCAGTAGTTTGAAATCCTGGAAGACAACTCCAATAGAGCGGCGAAGCAGCGGAATCTGGGATGGAGACATATGGGTTATGTTCTGTCCATCAATCAGAACCTGCCCGCGATTCGGAGTAAGAGCCCGATAGAGCAGACGCAGCAGAGAAGTTTTCCCGGCGCCCGAAGGGCCGGTCAGAAAGACAAATTCGCCCTTGCCGATTTTAAGGGTGATATTATTCAGCGCAGAAGCATCCTGCTGGTAGGCAAGCGTAACGTTATGCAGCTGGATCATAGATCACCATTCATTGTACGGGGTAGATCCATTGGAACTGATCCGGTCGGAACCGCTATGAACATCATACACATTTCCGGGTGAGGTACTGCTGCCCCCCCCTCCCCCCGATGAAGAAAATGAAGATGATCCTGAATTCACCGGGGCCGGCTCGGGAGGCGGTGCGACAACCACCCAGGATTCGGATGTGCCGGTAAAGGGGTCTTTGGGAATATCCCGGAGGTACTTCTTTTCCTTCAATTCGGCAAGCGATTCGGGATATTTACCCTGATCAGCGTGAAATTGATCGATAACCGATCTGAAGTTATACAGATCTTCACGCAAAACTGCTTCCCGCGCTTTTATGACGCCCAATTGGTAATTCGGCACGGCAATGGCCGCCAGAATACCGATGATCGTAACGACAATCATCAATTCAATCAGCGTAAAACCGCGACGGTCCGGCTTCCGTTTTCCACCGGGAAAAAGCCTTCGGACAGATTGAAGCAGAATATTACCACTCACTATATTTTGATTTGCCATCTAATGCGGTTCCTTCGCTCATCGAGTAAACATCAAAAACATCCTCTTTGCCCCAGGAGCTGGAATCGGGCTTGTCTACGGAGGAGCGCAGATTCCACCCCCACATTTCATCGCTGTCGCTTTCAGGCGGATGAAACGGATCATAGATTTTACGTCTGAGAAATTTTATTTTCCCCGTTTTAACATCGCCGAAATCATGACCATCCAGCAGTACCTGTAAATCCTTCGGGTAGCCGAAACCCGTTTTCAGGGGCCCTTCCGGCATCTTGTCGAATTTCCTTTTATACTCATCTACAGCTGTCCGAATCGTGCGAAGATTTCTGCGCAGTTCTATCTCTTTACCTCGCTGAGCAGTCATTCGCGTTAACGGCACAACTCCGGCCGCCAGGATACCCAGTATCGTCATGGTCACGACAAGCTCTATGAGTGATAGCCCCTTGCGGGTATTTAGCGCACCAAACATATCATCTCTTCAAATTCAAATTCAGGTTCTGATTCTGGGGCAAAGTCTTCTTCAGTTCCCAGGTAAACAACCACTCGTTATACTGTTTCTTTTCATCAAGTAGTTTTGAATCATAGATCTCCTTGAAATTTTTTCTGAACGGCTCATCGGTACTTTCGCTCATAACACCTGAAAAACGGGTAAGATCGCCAATCGGTGTAACAATCTTCCACGGCTTATTTGTCATAGGATCTAGCGCCGCAGATGTCCTGAGACGGAATTTTTTTGGGGGTTTATTGCCAAATGTATCTGTTTTGATATTCACAAGATCATCGAGAATAGTTCCCTTGGGTGTATTAATAGTCCACAGGAACAGGTTCGTATTTTGCGTCATATTGGCATTTTTATAGATTAAATTCTGGTAAACGAGTTCAGCAACCTGATCGCCTCTAAAGATCATCTCCTCCTCAAGTTCCCGCTGCTTGATGGTTTTCCAAGACTGGCCGACCATACCGAGCATGATCCCCATGATCATCACAATTGTCAGAGCCAAAATGTAGGAGAAACCATTTTGATTCGTGAGAATTTTCATCAGCGAATATCCACCGCCGTACTGAAGGGGAGAATATTCAGTGCTGCGCCGTATGATGAGGTGAAAACCGGGTTACTGAACGCGAAGCTTGCCGGCCCCTGATTTTTTGCTCTGAATGACGCTGTTACCAGAGTGCCGGCGCCTGACACCCCGCTGTTTCCGGCCTCACGCACCAGCGAGACGGTTACCATACCTGCGGCAGCATCGTTCCTGCTGTTGTAAATCGTCCCTTTGCCATCTTTTTTCAACAACGAGCCTTCACTCATTGCCACAAAATCCACAAAAACCGGATCGTATGTAAGAACAAACTGTGCATTGGCAAGATCCTTGACGTCACTGATCTTGAGATCGAGATTGAACTGCTGCCCTATGGAGACTGACGAAGGTGCTGCAATCTGCAGAAGACTGCGTTGAACCGGCGCGGGAGTCGGGATAAGGGTTGAAGGAGGCGTCGGTGCCGGCTGGACGGTGGTTTGGCCCGGCAACTTCTGAACAGGTTGTGCAGGCGGGGCAGACGGCACTGATTGAACGATCGGCTGTAGCGATACGGGAACGGCGGGATCAATCTTTTTAGCCGCGGGTGAGGGCACCCCGGTTTTCTTTTCGACCGCTTTTCCCTGAGGTTCACTTTCAAATACCGGCTCAAGATCAAAAGACGACATCGGCCTGACAAGCGACGGATGATCCTCTTTACCGGAACTAAACGATGCAAGACCGGGGAGCGGCACCGGAACACCCCGCACCAGCCGGGGGGTAATCGCCAGCATCAGTTCCGTCTTGTCTTTGGATGTGTTGGAATTGGTGAACAGCGGCCCGATCAGCGGTATGTCACTCAGCAGGTACAGCTTTGTTTTATCGTTACTTTCAGTTCGCTGTATAAGACCGCCTATGATGCTGGTTTCGCCATCCTTCAGACTGAGCACGGTTTCGATATTCCGTGTGCCGATTGTCACAACCGTCGTCAAACCGTCTGCGCCGACTTTTTCTTTGGTCAGAATAGAACTGACTTCAAGAGTGAGTTTGATGAGAATCTCGTTATTGAGCTGAATGGTCGGTTCGGCATTGACCTTGACACCTACGTCTACATACTGGACATTTACCTGTGATGTCACGCCGTTCAGAGTAGTAGTAGTAATCGGCACCCTGGTGCCGACGTTGAATTTAGCTTTTTCCTTGTTTTTTACCCGGATTTTAGGATTTGAAAGCACTTCCCCTTTTGCAAGAGTTTTGCCGAGATTGAAGGTCGCATTCGGCACGGTAACGTAGCCGCCAAAACCTTTCATGGTGAAGGCGCGTACCAGATTTGTAATATCACCGCCTCCAGTCGTTGTGGTTGTCCCTGCAGCGACCGTAGTCGTTACTCCCGAGAGTGTCGTAGACAGTAATTTATTATCAGGTGCAGGTGAGAATGCTCCCAACTGGACATTATAGTTGCTCAGCAGCAAACCAACATTTTCAGCGTTCTTGTCACTGATCTCGATCACTTCAACATCCAGCACGACCTCTGCCTCGGGCATGTCGTTGGCGTCAAGAATCTTTTCAACCACCGCAACTACATCTTCCGTATCCCGCACGACAATCGAGTTTGAATCCTCGTTCACATAGGCTTTTCTCACCTGGATCATGGTGCGGATCAGGTTGATTGCTTTTTTTGCATCCATATAGTTGAGGTGAAAGGTGCGCAGGACCATATCTTCATACTGCTTGCTCTTATCCGGGGTGTTCTGGTACACCAGCACCGTCGTTTCGTTGAGATTTTTTGTGCTGAGCTTGTTCATGTTATTGAGCAGTTCAAGCGCCTGCTGGAACGAGGCATTTTCAAGAAAGATGGAAACAGGTGTATCCTTGATACCTTCGTCGAAGACAAAATTAACCCCCGAAAGCTGCGTCAGGATATTGAACACATCCTTCATCTTGGCTTCTTTGAACTTGAGGGTGATCGGCTTGCTTGATTTCAGGCGAAGTTCATAACCATCAAGTTTACTCTTGCGCAGTTGGGTTATTCGCTCAAGGGCAGCCTGATATTCAGCGTTTTGGGGGAAAAGCCCGGCGGCCCTGATATATTGACGATGGGCATCCTTCAGCTTGTTCCCTTTTTCAAAATCCTGCCCTTCCTGAAATGCCAGTTGAGCATCTTTGTACCGGGTCGAAATTTCAATCTGCTGCCTGAAACGATCCTGGGTCGGATCAATACCCTGTGCCGCCTGAAATTCCGGCAGCGCATCGACATGATTCCCCTTTGCCACCAGTTCCATCCCCTGCTTGAAACGCAGATTGGCCGCTTTCAGGCGGGTTTTCAGGAACCTGATACGGGGCTCATTTACCGTCGGATCATTTTTAAAAGACTCGGCGTAGCTGTACATCGCCTCTTCAAATTTCCCCTCTGACTCAAGCTTTTCTGCAGCCTTGAAGGATTTAGTCGCTGGAGAGGCGCAGGCGGAGAGGAGTCCAAGTATCAACAGCATGCAGATATGTGAAGTAAGTTTCAGGTAGCGCATTGTGTGCGTCTCCTCGGAATAAAGTTGATTATTTAGCCTTGGCGAGCGGCCGGTTTTCTAGTAATGGAATGACAATTTCATCGCCCGTATCAGTGACCGTCAGCGTGAGCGCCTGATCTGAAATATCGGTCGCCTCATATCGTCCGGCAACTTTGTCTCCTTTTTTGACCAGCAGTATATCCTTGTCTTTTGCCAGAAAAATAGTTTTAACCGAACCTCTTTTTAAAAATCCCAGAAAGGTAAAGCGAGCCAGTTGTGCGGCTTCAGGCTGAATTATCACCTGCTCTACGGGAGGCACAGGTACTCTTGGGGGGGGCGGCTTGATTGCTGCCGCTTGTTGTTTGACAATTTTGAGCTCATCGACAAAAACCGGCTTGAAAATATTGCGGCGATACCCCTTGAATCCGGATGTTTCAGCATCCAGCTGGCTGATCTTCAGTCTGGTGCCGTCGTCTGCAACCCGGGTCGACTTTTCAGCTGCTGCAGCCGTCGGTTTTGCCTGCTGGCCCGGTTTGTAGGTCAACTCGCTGACCGTTTTGGGGCGTGGCATTGCGCTGTAGCTCCAGAGTGCGGCAATAGCGAAGATTATCACCAGGACAAACAACATCAGGCGTTGGCGATTCATGCCTCCCCCCGGAGATAGACCGTAATGCGCAGATCCATGACAACATTTTCGATAAAAATGTCGCTATTTGAAAAAGTAACGGCATCCACCACGATCAATTCCGGATTTTCCTGAAGATCTGAAAGGTAACTTTTTACCGCAGCATACCCGCCATTGACTGAAAAAGACAATTGATAGGACAGCAGCGCTTCCTCCTTGATCTGCACCGGCTTATAACTGATTGAGCCGACTTCGACATTGCTGCCTGCCGCTGATTCTAACAGATCACTCAAAACCCTGGCAAATTCACGTTTTTCTGGTATTTTTGTCATCAGTGTTTCGAGGTCTGCGGCACCCTGCTGATGGAGAGCCGTGGCATCAAGCTGACCGGCTCGGGCAGCCTGCCGGCGCATGCTACTCCACTTCGTTTGCAGTTCAGCCAGTGACGGGAGCTGATAGACTGAAACCACAAGACCAAGAGTCACGTTGAGCAGCAGCAAAAACAGAATTATGCTCAGAAGGCGCCATTTCTGACGGACTATTTCCAGTACATACTGTTTCATCGATCAAGTACCTTGCAGGAAATCGTAAATTGTACTCCGCTCCCTTTTTCACCAACCGGTATATTTGTATGGGATAACAACATGACGTGTGAAAAACTTTTCGAAGTTTCCAACTTTTCAAGATAGTGCTGTACACCCTTAAAAGATCTGGCGCGTCCCCCCAGCTGCCAATCTTCCTGATTCTTGCCGGGAAAGAGAGATGACAGAGATATCCCCTCCGGTGTGGTTTTCTCGAATAATTCAAGCAGATTAAGCCAGCTTTTGCTTTTTCGCTCAATTATCTCATTATAGAAGCGGATTCGTCCCTTCTGACGGCTGAAATCAGCCTCTGAGATTTCGCCCGGCTTAATGCCGAGTCTGCCCTGGGAAGCGGCAATTTCGGTATTCAGGCGCATTTGTTCACCCATATTCGATGAAACCCGGCTGATATTCCACCCGGTAATGACGACAAGTACGGCAATTGCCCCGAGCGCAAAGCGGTTAAGCATGCGATGGTCAAGATAGGTGCGCGTCGCAAGATTAATAGTGAAACGCATTACATACTCCTCAAAGCCGCGCCAATTGCGGCAGTGCACGGGAATAGCCGGGCCTGGTCTCCCGGCGCTGAATTCCCTGGAGTAACCGCACCCTTTGTCTCGAGCAGAACCGGCGGTAAACCGGTCGCTTCGGCAACCATCTCCAGAAAGTTTTGAGCAGCTTCCGGTGACGCTACGCAGAAAACCGCCTGTACTGACCGGTCAGGATACCGTTCTTTATACACCAGCAGAGAGCTGTTAATTTCCATGTACACACGGTTGTCAGTCGGCACCGTTCCGAAAAGTTCCTTGCTGCGGATAAATTCTGGGATCCCCTGTGTAAAAGCGACTATCGACAAGGTGCTGCCGTAAAATGATATCAGGATGCAATCATTCTGAAGCGACAGACGACGATCAAAAGTACGGCATATATTAAACGTATTACAATCAATCCGGGCCGGAGAAAGTCCCGACATGGTAATCAGATCTTCATACTGGGAAATAACCGTGCGCGATGCGATTGCCACCAAAAGCGCCAGATCGCCATTCTCTCTGACGGTTAACTGCTGATAATCAATAAGTGTATCGGTGCTGTCAAGCGGTATGCTTTTCTTCAGTTTCCAACGGATCAGATCAAGTGCTTCCGTGCGGCTTTTGAAACGCCCTTCGAGATCGATCAGCATGATCCTGCAGGCCGCGTCAGGCAGGGACACCGCAACCCTGGTTGTCTTGCAGAGCAGCAGATTATAGGCCGATTTCAAACCTGCCACGAATGCATCGGGGGCAAGAATATTCTGTTCCCGGAGTGAAATCTGAAGGGTATCCGGAGGAAAAGAGGCCTGGGATACCCGTTCGACACGTGGAGAGACGGCAGAACCAGCGGTCAAAGCGAACTTCACCCCATGAGAACTTATTTCTGCTCCGATTGGATTACTGGCAAACAACATGGCATATCCTGTTCCGGTCATTCAACAAACGTGACACGGTTTATCTCCTTGAGTGTCGTAATTCCGGCCGCAAACTTCTCTTCAGCGGAATCGCGCAAAAACATGACACCGGCTTCACGAGCGGCTTTTTTCAGATGAGTTGCCGGAACTTTCGCAATTATGAGATCCCGAATCTGGTCATTCAATTCCAGAAGTTCGACAATTGCCACACGACCTTTATATCCGGTGCCGTGACAGACGTCGCAACCGTGCGCCTCATACAGCGTCATTCCACGAAAACGTTCCGGGTCGACACCGCCATCGATCAACTGCTCATCACTGTACTGTACCGGACGGCGACAGGCGGTACAGACTTTCCTCACCAACCTTTGCGCCAGGACACAGTTAAGGCATGATACGAAATTATAGGGATCAATACCCATATGAATAAAACGCCCGATAACGTCAAAAACGTTGTTGGCGTGTACGGTAGTGAACACCAGATGTCCGGTCAGTGCAGACTGGACGGCTATCTGTGCAGTCTCCGAATCCCGAATCTCACCGACCATGATCTTGTCCGGGTCATGGCGCAGGATTGATCGCAAGCCTTTGGCAAAGGTCAGTCCTTTTTTTTCATTAACCGGTATCTGCAGTACACCGCGCAGCATATACTCGACCGGATCTTCAATCGTGATGATTTTATCCTCACCGGTATGAATCTCGGTTAAGGCTGCGTAGAGTGTTGTCGTTTTACCTGAACCGGTCGGACCGGTCACCAGCACCATTCCATAGGGCTCGCGGATTTTTCTCCGCAGTCGCTTGATCTCCCTCCCGCTGATCCCGAGGTTTTCCAGCGTCAATCCCTTGAGATCACTGGCGATGCTCTCCTTGTCGAGAATACGGATAACGGCATCCTCGCCCATTGAGCTTGGCATGATTGAAACCCGGAAGTCGATCGACTTTTCTCCGAAGCGGATTTTAAAGCGACCATCCTGAGGAACGCGCCGCTCGGAAATATCCAGTTCGCTCATTACTTTCAGGCGTGAGATTATCGGCGCCTGAAAGTGCTGATCGATCGTATCGTTCGCTTTATACAGCACTCCATCGATTCGATACTTGATATCGACCCCGTCAAGACCGGTTTCAATATGGATATCACTCGCCCTGCGGCTCAGCGCATCCAGAATGGTTGTATTGATCAGTTTGATGATCGGGCTGGTATCATCGGACAGAGTTTCAACCGACAGGACCTCTTCACCCCGGTCGGTTTCCTTGACCAGCTGGAGCATGAAGTCTTCAGAAACCTCGCGCAGGACCCGGCGTGTTCCTTCGCCTGTCTTGGTTACCGCTGCTATCGCAGAATTGGATGCGATGCGGATCTGAACCTGACGATCAAGCAGCATCTCAAGTTCATCGAGTTTGACAACGTCAGTCGGATCAGCGACGGCAACGACGATGGTATGCGGCCGCAGCTCCAGCGGTACGAAATGAAACCGGTAAATGGCGTCGGGCGGTAATTGATTGAGCAGCTCGGAATCCATCTTGAAATTACGCAGATCTATGTATTCGAGGCTGAACTGTTCCGCCAAAACCTGTGCCAGATCTTCTTCAGTGATAAACCCTTCGTGAACGGCAATTTCACCGAAACGCTGCCGGGTTGTAGTCAGCTTTTCAATTATAACCGGCATCTGGTCCGGATTCAAATATCCCCGCTCCATCAGAATTGTGCCGATATTTTTTTTTCTGAATGGTTGCATCGTCATCCTAGCCCTGATAAACAGGATAAGTGCGTTAACGAAGTTATTTTCTGCCTAAAAAAACGCAGAAAATAACTTCCAACTTACTAACCTACTGTACCAGCGATTTTAAAGATCGGAAGGTACATCGCAATAATAATAACACCTATAACTACACCCATAATCAGCATGATTGCCGGTTCAATAGCGGTAGTCAGCAGATGCATCCGTTCCTCAAGCTCATCTTCAAGGTAATTGGAAATGTCAATCAGCATATCTTCAAGCGACCCGGTGGTTTCACCTACCCCAAGCATGCGCAGAGCCAATGGCGGCATGATGTGAATACGTTCAAGCGCAACCGAGAGCCGGCCCCCCTCTTCAATAAAACGGACCGCCTCGAACAGGCGTTTCTCCATGAACACATTATTCAAAGTCCCGATCGACATGCGCAGTGATTCAATGATCGGGATACCGCTCCCCAGTACCGTTGCCAGGGTACGGGTGAAACCGGCCACCGAATATTTTGTGATGACATCTCCGGCCACCGGGACGGTAAGCTTGAAACGGTCAAGCGCATATCGGCCCGCCTCGGTGTTTTTCCACGACCGGAATGCCGCCAGCAGGCCGATACATACTATAATAGCGAAAATAAAATACCGTCTGAGCACCGAAGTAAACGTGATTAACAGTTGAGTCAAGGCGGGGAGCTGCGATCCTGAGTCGGTGTACACCTGGCTGAACGTCGGAACGACATATACCAGCAGAAGCGTAATAGCAAGAAAGGCAAACACAACGAGGATGGCCGGGTAAAATACTGCTGCTACTATTTTTTTCCGGAGTGTGCCCACCCGCTTCAAATATTCAATATAGCGGCGGATGGTTTGAGGAAGGTCGCCGGTCCGCTCACCGGCTCGAATAGAGGCAACATAGAGATAGGGGAAAGCGCGGCCATGTTTTTCCATTGCAACCGACAACGCGGCGCCCGCCTTTACATCCTCACGCACCTGTACAAGTACTTCATATAACGCGCCGGAATCGTGACGTTCCAGGATCGCATCAAGAACCTGCATGATAGGCATTCCCGCCTTGATCAGCACGAGCATTTCCTGATTAAAGGTCAAAAGAGCCCTGTTATCAATCTTTCTGCGCTTGATACCCTTATCAAACAGAAACTGAAACGGCTTCTTCTTGACCTCAAATACGAAAAAACCCTGATCTTCCAGGTTTTTACGCAAAACACCACTGTCCGCGGCCTCAAAATCTCTGATGAGAATTTTGCCGTCCGATGCACCAAGTTTGCAGGAATAAAGCGCCATAACCTTTATTTAATACCACAGACTGCAAAATAATAACATATAAAAACCACAGGCAGAGTGCCTGTGGCCCCAATTACTGCATGATGGCTAAAAAAACAACTTACTTGTCGTGGCAGGAAAGACACAGAGAGTTTACCGGCAATCTGAGACGTTTACGCTGCTGCAATCGGTCATCTGATGTCACATGTATATTATGGCAGGTTGTGGCACACGTGATGGTCCCGTCACCGGCAAGCGGGAGGTCCTGACGATTGGCCGCAGGCTTTTTGCCGACACCATGTCCGGTCCCGACTCCGAAAAACCCGCCGGCATGAGACGGTTCAACGGTATGGCATCTGAGACAGACCTGATTAAGGTCATATTTCATTTCTCTTTTTGTCGCCCCGAAGGCAAACCAGCTGCGCAGCTTCTCAGCAGAAGCAACATGACAGATCCCACAATCACCCTTTTCTGAATGGGGGGATACTACGACATCCTCCGCAAGACAGACAGTACCGGTTAATAACAGTACCGCCACAACCGTTGAAACCGCGTTACAGGCTTTTGTTCGCATATATAACTGTTCCTGTCAGTATGATTTGGGATTATGATCAACACCGTGGCATGTCAGCCAGCATTCACCATGAAACGTATTAGTTCCCTTCTCTACGAATTTAAGTTTGCCGGTCGAACTATCGGTTACGAACTCACGGTTGAACCGGATCAGATAACGGTTTTCCACACTGCCATGTGACGAGTGACAGGTATAACAGGAAGTTCCCCCACCCTTGAAACCACGCTCACCGGTAATATGCCGCGAATGTGATATAAAACTTTCATTTCCCAGAATGCTCGATCTTTTGTGGCATTTATAGCAGATTCCGTAAGCAAAACTGCTTTCAACGATGTTATCACCGGTTGAATAATTGTCCGTAAGCAGACCCTGATATTTTGAACCATGCGGCCCACGCGGTGAACTTGGATCGTCACTGCTGTGACAATCGGCACATTTCAGTATCGAAACGTCACTTGGCGAACTTTTCTTTTCCCGATACGGTCTGATAAGGCTGATGACCGCCAGGTTTTTTCCTTCACCTTCTATTGGATGAAATGACGGATTGTTTATTGAGAATTCAACCCGCTTGTTTGTAGATTTGACCGGAAGGTTGGCACTGTCGGCGTGACAGAGGTAACAAAGCTCATATTCTTTGGTGATCGGAGCGTTTAAATTTCCAATTTTCTTGCCACGCAATCCTGCATACGGATTATCCGCTGCAACATAATGTGGACTGTGACAATCGGCACATTCAGCATGACGAGGAGCTGAAGAGTTGGTTTCCGGTTTCTCCTCACGGGGAGTGTGGGCACCTTTTTTATCAAAAACGGGATGACGATAATTTTTAGAAATATCTTTAGTTATGTCCTTGAGACGTATACCCCGGGAAGACAACGCGATACCTCCACTCGTGGGGCCATGGCATGTTATGCACTTATATGCCCCGCCGCCGTCCGAAAAGTCAAAACCAAGGTGGCAGGAAGCGCAGCCATCCGGCATTAACTTCGGATCAAAGTGTATCGATTTCGCAGTCTGCGCGGCATGCAGCGGTGAAAACAACATACATAAAACAAGCAGGCCAAGAGAACTTATATGTACGAACTTCATTAGCGGTGCCTTTCTGTTCATGGCCACGGGGCCGGAGTAGTCAACGCGTGACATGCCGTGCAGACCGCGTCGTGGTCCAGGGTCGCGGAGTTGGCTGTCTTGTGGTACACCCAGAACGGTGCCTTCTTGTGTACGCCGGGTCCGCACGCACCATAACAATCGTCATCGTCTGACTGGTTCATATGGGGATCATGGCATGTCGTGCACTGCATCCAGCCGTTGCCGTTACGAAACGTATCCTTCAGCTTGACCACAACTTTTCCATCAATCAATTGCGGAAACACATAATCGGCAGGAAGACCTCCAATCACTGCTCCACTCTGCACTGCCGGCAGCAGGTCAGTTTCATTCACATAACTGTAACCGGTAGCATAGACAAACGACACCGGATGGTGGCCATATCTCAGTTTGTTGGCCGGCACAGATGGATTGAATGAAGCAAGGCCGCTGATAACGTCTATAGTCATCGGGATTTCCGGCCCGTTATATATCGCTCCCAATTTCGAAACACCGTCATGACAACTGAGACAAAGTTTTGAAGAACCGTTTGGCTGGGCGCCGATAACGTAGTTCGGCTGACCGGTGGGACCATACTGCGCGACGGCAAGACCCTTTATTTTAAACGTAGTTGATCCCGTATATCTTTGAAATATCTGGGAAGAAAAAGCCCGATTCCAGAGAGGCGCCTGCCCGGCAACATTGGCGTTGTGCGGTGTATGGCAGAAAATGCAGATCTGTTCCCCTCTCGGGTCGGCAGTCGTGGCATGGTACGGATTCGTCGCATTGCCGGAAGAGAGGTTGTGCTTGTTTCCGGTGGCAGAGACCTTGGGTCCCGGAGCAATTGCCAACGCCTGGTAGGCAAGTGATATCAGGATGGCGGTAACGGTGACGGCCACCGGTATTATTTTACTAAAAACAGTCATTTCTGCACCTTCTCTTTCAAATACTGATAAATCTGAATGCGGTGATTGAACGTATCGGAAATATAGATCCGGTCATTACGATCTATAAAAATTCCACTTGGAAGCATGAATTCACCGGGCAAAGTTCCTTCTTGACCGACATACATCAACAACTGACCTTTCTGGTCAAATATCTGGAAGTTGCCGAAGATCGAATCCAGCACGTACAGGTTTTGATCACTGTCCACCGCCACACCTTTCGGGCGGGCAAATGAACCGGGCACATCACCGATCTGCCCCTGACTCCTGACGTATCTGCCGTTGGCGTCAAACACCCTGACCGTGAAGTTCATGGTATCGGTAACGTACACATTATCCTGTTTATCTACCGCCAGATATGTCGGTCTGTTGAATGACTCGGTAAAATCGGCCCCTGGAAGGTCCCCCTTTAAAAGATCATCCTTGCCGAAGATGAAAACCTTGTCAGCCAGAGCGTCGGCAACAAGCTTGTCACCATTGCTTTTCACTGCAATGCCTGCAGGGCGGCGCAGGTTACCTTTGCCATCAAGTTCCCGCAAGAACGCCCCGTCCGGCCCAAATTTGAATATTGCAGCATGCTGTGCATCGGTAATGTAAAGGTTGCTATCGCCGTCAAGGACAACACCAACCGGACTGCCAAGCCTCTTTTCTCCGGCCTGAACGATATACTGCACTTCCCTGGAGGCAAGATTGTATTTATGAACAATGCCGATTGACGGATCGGCAATGTATATCAGGCCGTTACCGTCGGCCGCTATACATTGCGGAGTGTAAAAATCTATAAATTCTTCTTTGTTTCCCGTCACATAGTCAAATACTTTTTTAACAACCCCGGAGGACTTTTCAAAAACATCCTGCGGTCCACGGATCACCTGCTGTATCCTGATTCTCCCTTTTTCCGGCGACTGAGGCCAGACGGCACTCAAACGCTGATCCTGCCAGGCCGCTTCATCAAGTCTTGCAGAAGTACAACCGGATTGAATCAGTGCTACTGACAGCAGACAAAAAGTCACCCGGTAAAAAAAAGTAGATCTGCATGTAACTGACAACCTTTTAAGCATACAACATACCAACAACCCATATAAAGAACGAAATAACTCCGGCCGATCCCCAGAGGATTCCGCTCGATGCGTCAAAAACATCCTTGCGGGGAAACGCCTTCAGCATCAGCATGATACAGGAGAATAACCATCCGAGTAAACCGGCGATAAGAATGACTGACCAGAGATCGCGTGACATAAAATATCCTATTTGCCCATAAGCCGTGAAACAAGCGTTTTCAGCCGGAGCTTCCAGACCATCAGAACCGCTTCCCGGACAATAGAACCGGACATTTTGGAACTGCCGGCATGGCGATCGATAAAAATAATCGGAATTTCTGAAATGCGGAATCCTTTTTCCATGCAGCGGTAATTCATTTCAATCTGGAACGAGTAGCCATCGGAAGTGACTCGCGACAGATCAATAGCCTCGATGGTTGAACGCCGGAAACATTTATAGCCGCTCGTACAATCTCGTACCTGCAAACCGGTAACCAATCGGGTATAGACACTCGCGAAATAGCTTAAAATAAGGCGCCTGATCGGCCAGTTGACGACACTGACTCCGTTCAGATATCGGGACCCGATAACCAGATCACTATCCTTGATCGCTGCGAGAAAAAGCGGCAACGTTGCCGGATCATGGGAAAAATCGGCATCCATTTCCAGCAGATAGTCCGCACCCATCGCAAGAGCGGCTGTAAATCCTTCCCTGTATGCAGAGCCCAAGCCAAGTTTATCTGAACGATGCAGAACGTGGACACGGTCGGTACCGGCAGCCAGACTGTCAATAATGGCTCCGGTGCCGTCCGGAGAATTATCGTCGACAAATAGAATATTAATATCGGGATGTTGTGCGAGGACGGCAGCTGTCAGAGAACTGACATTGTCCTTTTCGTTATAGGTTGGAATGACAACAAATGCCTTCAAAATATCTCCGCGTGAGACTCCGTAAAGAGCCAAAGCTTCCCAGTCTCCTGAGCAAGGTAGTTCAACATATTTGTGTAAGGATACGAGATATAAGCGCTAAAAGTCAAGACCAACAGGGCATTTCGGAATTATGTCCAGACGCCGGCAATTTCGGTCGAACAGGTTCCGCATATACCGGAAAATAAACCGGGGGTCAGTATTCTGAATCCCTGTCGCTGAAGAACCTGATTTCCACAGGTCGGACAGCAGGTATCCTCCTGACCTGCAGCAATATTACCTTCATAGACATAGCGCAATCCCGCCTTTGCTGCGATTGCGGCAGCCTCCGACAGTTTTGCGGAAGAAGTTGCCGGATGGCCGGGCATCTTATACTGCGGGAAAAAGCGGGAAATATGCCACGGGACATCTACGCCCAGTTTGTCGGCAATAAAGTGGACAATCCCCTCTAACTGCTCCCGATCGTCATTTTCCCCCGGAATGACCAGAGTGGTGATCTCAATCCAGATGCCGCGCCTCTGATAATCAGTGATGCATTCAAGCACTTCCGCAAGTGATGCGTCGGCAACACGTTGATAAAATTCCTCAGTGAATCCCTTCAAATCAATATTGGCGGCATGGAGAAACGGTGCGATCACATCAAGAGCTTCCGGCGTAATGTAGCCATTGCTGACAAAAATATTTTTCAACCCCGCCTGACATGCCAGCCGTGCCACATCAAGGGCATACTCGAAAAAAATTGTCGGCTCGGTATAGGTGTACGATATCGATCGGCATCCCGACTGAAGCGCCCGCCTGACGACCTCTTCCGGCTCCAGAAGTTCACCCGGAATTCTGTCTGCGGCATCAAACTGGGCTATGACATGATTCTGACAGTACAGGCATCTGAAGTTGCATCCCACTGTAGCGATCGAGTAGGAAGTGCTGCCGGGCAGAACATGAAAAAGCGGTTTCTTTTCTATCGGATCAATCTGCTCGGCAACCACCCGGCCATAGACCAGAGAATATAATGTCCCGTCAACATTTTTCCGGACCCGGCACCGCCCTGATCCTCCCCGGGCGATAATACAACGATGCCGGCAGAGTCCGCATTTAACAGAACCGTCACTCTGCCTTTGATAGATAAGCGCTTCATGCATGAGAGTTTCACCCGATTCAGTATACAGAAACAGCTTGCGGGACACTGTTGCATTTAATTCTGACTTATCTTATAAACCGAAATCCATGGAGAGGCAAATTTCAAATGAACCGGTAAAATCAGCTGTACAACAGAATCAATCTGGTATACTTGCAATATTTCATCTTGGGGAGTGAACAATGCGCCGAAGAAGCACCCTGCATATTACTCTTGTCCTGATAGGTACTCTTGCTGCCGCCGGATGCAGCAAGAAAGAGGAGCGGCACGTCTACACCAATAAACAGGACTGCCTCGACGACTGGAACAATGACCCTCAAAAATGTGAAGAAATCGGGAAAGAGAGCCGGCATTACCGTTCCAATGCCGGCTATTTTTTCGGTCCCTGGTACCGTTCCGGTACGGTTTTTACCGGTGGCCAGGGGGCACGCTCCATCCGTGGCACGAGCGTTTCACGCGGCGGCTTCGGCAGCCTGGGCGGATTCCACTCATCAGGAGGTTCCTGATCCATGCAGCGTACGGTTACCACACCCCGCAGAGGCTGGCAGGAAAAAGTCGAGACGTACGGCATGAACTATCATACCATTGAAGGTGAAGTGTATTGGGATGAGTCGGCATATTATACCTTTTCGTCCGATGAGATAGACGAGCTTGAAGCAGCAACGGCAGAACTGCAGGATATGTGCATTGCGGCCGCCGATCATGTTATCACTCATAACCTGTACGATAAACTGCAGATACCACCGGCGGCGGTACAACTCATCGAACGCTCCTGGGAGGCCGACGACCCCTCCATTCTGGGAAGGTTTGATCTGGCCTATGACGGCAGTTCTCCCCCGCGAATGCTTGAATACAATGCCGATACCCCGACGGCACTCCTCGAAGCAAGCGTTGTTCAGTGGTTCTGGCTAAAAGAGCGCTTTCCCGAAGCCGACCAGTTTAACTCGATTCACGAAAAACTGATTGAAAGGTGGACGACTCTTACGCCGTCAATTTCGAGGACTCTCTATTTCAGCTGCGTCAAAGATTCTCCGGAAGACAGGGGAAACCTCGAATACCTGCGTGACACCGCCATGCAGGCCGGTCTCCAGACAGAGCCGCTTTTCATTGAAGATATCGGTTTCGACTCCTGCAACGCACGTTTCGTCGACAACAACAATGCCGTTATTGATCTTCTGTTCAAACTGTACCCCTGGGAATGGCTCCTGGACGAATCATTCGGACGCCACATCGATACAACCGCCATTACCCTCATCGAACCGGCCTGGAAAATGATTCTCAGCAACAAAGCGATCCTGCCGATCCTCTGGGAACTGAATCCGCATCATCCCAATCTGCTGGAAGCCAGCTTTGATCCGGGCCATTTCAAGGACAACTTCGTCAGCAAACCGTTTTTGTCGCGGGAAGGGTGCAACATACGCGTCCATCGTAACGGCACGATATCAGAATATGACGGAAGCTATACCGGATCCGGCACGGTCTACCAGGAGCTTGCCATCCTCCCCTGTTTTGACGGTAATTTTCCGGTCATCGGATCCTGGGTCATCGGCGGAGAACCTGCCGGAATCGGGATCCGGGAGGATCTGTCAGGAGTAACCACAAACACGAGTCGATTCGTGCCGCATCTGTTTCAATAAGGTATTTACTTCCAATTTCAAATCAAAGGGGAGTTGACATGAACAGCACACTGCTTGAATCAATATCGGGGCTCTATGAATTCTGCACATATTTTGGCGCCGCACTCGGCTTTGTTCTCCTTTTCTGCCTGGTCTACGGTAAAATGACGCCATACAACGAGATAAGGCTGATCAGGGAAGGCAACACTTCCGCAGCAATAAGTTTCGGGGGGGCATTACTCGGATTTGTTTTGCCTCTTTACAGCGCAATTACCCACAGTGTCGGCTTCATCGACATGCTGGTATGGGCCATGATCGCCATGCTGGTACAGTTTGCACTATTCGGTTCGGTCAGGCTGATTTTCAAGAGTCTGGTCCGGGATATTGAGAATAACCACACTGCCGCGGCAACCTTACTGGCTTTTTGTTCCGTTTCAATCGGCATTCTTAACGCCGCCTGCATGACATATTGATATGGAAACAGACCGGATCAAATGGAATATGCGCTTTGAATCAGAGGATTCTTTTCATGGTGAACATCCTTCGCCGTTTCTGGCACGGGAGATTGAGAGGATAAAAACCCTGGTTCCCGGATCTGTTGCACTGGACATTGCGTGCGGAGAAGGGAGAAACAGCCTGTTTCTGGCTCAGCATGGTTTCAGGGTGGTTGGGTTGGATATATCGGATATCGGGTTGGCAAAAGGGCGGAGCCGGGCAATTGCAAAGGGGGTAGATGTCGATTTTCGGAGGATTGATCTTGATTCCTGTACCTTTGAAGGGAGCTACGATCTGATACTCAATTTTAATTTTCTGCTCCGGAAATTAATCCCGTCGGAAGTCGCATGTCTCAATCCGGGGGGAGTGCTGCTCTTCGACACTATCATGGCCTCGGAACAACTTCTGCAATCCCATAACCCGTCCTATCTGCTGCATCCGGGGGAACTGCGCAGGATATTTGAAGCGTTCAGCGGCGACATTCTTTATTCAGAAGAGAGCTGCAGCGGTGACATGCCGACAGCCCGCCTCCTCTTCAGAAAAAATCAGAATAACAGGGCGTAAACAACAAACTTTTCAGGGCAACTACAAAAGCCGTAAAAAGGCCGACGGAGTAATCCGTCGGCCTTTGGTACAACTGTTCACCTATTCCGCCTACTTCTTCTTGGCACCCTTTTTCGGAGGCAGTTTTATTGCTGCGTCCTTATCGGCGCCGGGCTTCAGCGTGCCGGTTTCCCAGCGGTTCAGGTCGTGAGCGATATTGTGGCAATCGCCGCATTTGGTAAAGCGGGCCAGCATGCGTGCCGGATGCGGTGCACCGTGGCAACTCTGGCAGGTCGGGATCATCTTGTGCTTCTCTTTGTGACAGGTGACACAGGTGACTCCCTTATGCTTTGTATCGGTCTGGCTGTGCAGTTCATAGGCCTTCTTGTGACATGCCGAGCACATCTTGTTGACGGTATCAGCAGGATACGTGACAGCGGTGGGCGCGTGGGCCTGGTGACACCGTTTGCAGTCACCTGCGGTCATTTCCGTGCTGTGCGGTTTGTGGCATTGCGTACAGAGCGGTATTTTGCCATGCGTATTGTGGCAGAAACTGCAGGCGAGGCCGCTGTGTTTGCTCTTGACCTGTTTCAACTTGACGATCTGCTGTGTGTGGCAGGTGAGGCATTCATCGGTGATATTATTGGCCAGCTTGATAACTTTCGGAGTATGCGGATTGTTGTGGCAGCGCATACAGGCGGAAAGATTGTAATGCGGTTTGCCGCTGTGGCACTGACTGCAGGCCGGGATGATTTTCTTGACCGCCGGCGGATGGCCGGCATGACAATCCTGGCAGCTGACCTGGGTTTTGTGGGAGCCGCCATTGGCGGCAATCGCCTCCGGTGCTGCCGTGTGACATTTGTCACAGTCGGCATTACTCAGCACCGGCTTTGGATCAGCCGCTCCGGCAGCCAGAACCGTCATCCCCATCAGTAATGCCGATAGAGTGACCATTTTCAAAATAGTTACCAGTTTTTCCATCAGTTTTCCCCCTGCTTCCTTGGATGTGAGCCAATCATGAGTGAACGGTCTATCGTGTTATAATCAAGACAAAAACGAGCCGTGATATTGCCATCATTTGAATGAGCCGTCAACAGAAATTGGGCAGATGGCCTGTTATAACTCGCTGATTTATATATTAAAAAGACCATTGGAGTCTTTTATTGCCTGACATTGATACATGAAAACCGCAGTATATGCTTATAGCATAACGTTGCTATTTATAGTGTATCTTGCTGTTATTTAACATCAACATTCTTTATTCCATAGGGCCGCCAGCTTGGCGGTATCACATGACTTCCCGCACCATCCTTGTCCTTTACCAGACTCCCGAAGGTTACCGCCATACTGCCGAACCGGTCATTTATCGTATCCATGGCCTGCGTCGCATACAGCTTCTTCCGTTCTTCCTCAAACAGCGGCAGTTGCTCTGCCTGATGCTTCAGGTTGGAGAGACAGATACCCAGGAGCCGGACCGGCCGCTGCAATTCGACAGTATCGAGGATTGACAGTGCCGCCCCAGCTTCGGAGCAATTCAGCAGCTGGCTTTCACCAGAGCCAATGCCCAACATCTTTGAGCTGTTATTGGCCTCGGTCAACATCATGGAGACCAGCATAACGGAAACCCGTCTGGGGATCGACAAACCTGATTTGATCATTCGACCTCCACTGGGAGAAATCCGTTTCCTGGAGTTCGGCCGAGCAGAGGAGATCATTTCCATAGGCTACGATAGTGCGCGAGAGCAGCTTATGTTGCTGAAATGAGAGATTTCATTTCGACATATTGGGACGCACGCAAAATTCGAAACAACATGCCACGCACGAGCCAATGCTGGAATCCAGCTATAAAGAGCCGGTATTGACACGTAAAGATTCTTTACTACAACAGCCCGCCTATAAGAAAGACCCTCCACACACATCGTACAGGTATGAAGGCCATAACATGACTGTTTCATTCTATCTTATGTTATTATGTTACTGTGAAAGTGCAGAACGTAGGCAGGCCAGAGTTAGCGGACTGTTCTGGAGAAAAGGAGGTGTTATTCGTGGTAAGCTTTTACGATTCCGTGAATGATTCTGATTTAAAACGAGTTGAAGGG
>JANNLB010000219.1:0-19703 GCA_031396605.1 Geobacter sp.
CGGAAGAAGGGGAGACCGCCGGGGTAGAAAACCTCGCGGAAGACATTGTTGTCCCTGTTCAGCCTTATATAGAGTGCATCAGCGGCGCGGGTCGATTTCTCAGCATCATCCGACTCTATCACCGCCACAATCTCTTCCTGGTCGCCGAACTCGGCGCGATAGGCTCGGTAATCGACCTGGAAGGAGGCGTTTTTCGGCATCAGATCATCACGTCCGGTCAGGAACGTCATGTTCCTGACAGTGTAGATCACAGATATGGAGGAAAAGAGCAGTGCCATGGTCAGAATCAGGCGTGGATATTTCGATATGATTGTGAACAGGCGGTTATGTTTGTTGGACACGAAGGCTCCTTTAGTGAAATTCAAGGTTTTGAATAGCACCGGAGGTGGTTAAAAGTCAATGTGATGGGGAATTCCGGAATGGTGATGTTTCAGATATTGTGTTGTAATTTGCAAGAATAGCAGTATAGTGGCACCATTAAAACCCTGTTACAGGAGGGGGCTCAGGTGGCGCCAATATTGCGCAAGGGCGCGCGCATTGCACCCCTGCGGCGTAAACAATTTTGCGCCTGGAGATCTACATGACAACCAGAAAAAAGAAGCCCGCCGCAAAGCCGGAAACAGACGATTCCCTGAACCTTGATGCGAGCGGAGTGGAACCGGTAGCTGCGCCAGCCAAACCCCAATTCCCCATCGTCGGCATCGGCGCCTCAGCCGGGGGGTTGGCGGCCTTTGAAGCCTTCTTTTCCGGTATGCCGGCGGACAAAGATCCGGACATGGCCTTTGTGCTGGTGCAACATCTGGCGCCTGATCACAAGAGCATCCTGTCCGATCTGATCCGGCGCTATACCCGTATGCAGGTCTCCGAGGTGGAGGATGGTGTCGTGGTGCAGCCCAACTGTGCCTATATCATCCCGCCCAACCGCGACATGGCCTTTCTGAACGGCACGCTGCAACTGCTGGAACCGTCCTCGCCGCGCGGCCAGCGGTTACCGATCGACTTTTTCTTCCGCTCCCTTGCCCAGGACCAGCACGAACGGGCCATCTGCATCGTGCTTTCCGGCACCGGCAGTGACGGCACGCAGGGGGTGCGAGCGGTCAAAGGCGAAGGGGGCATGGCTATGGCCCAGAACCCCGAATCCACCGAATATGATGGCATGCCGCGCAGCGCCATCAACACCGGGCTGGTGGACTATGTCCTTCCGGCGGCCGAGATGCCGGCCCACCTGATCGCCTACTCCGTCCATGCCTTCGGGAAGATTCCTCACTCGATCACTTCGACGCTCCCCAAGGCTGAAGACTCTCTCAAAAAGATCTTCATCCTGCTGCGTTCCCAGACCGGACACGACTTCTCCCAGTACAAGCAGAATACCATCAAACGCCGCGTAGAGAGGCGCATGGCCGTACATCAGATTGCCGATCTGGGTGGCTACGTACGTTTTTTGCAGCAAACACCGGTGGAGGTGGAAGCGCTTTTTCGCGACCTGCTGATCGGCGTCACCAGCTTCTTCCGTGACCCGGAAGCCTTCGCCGCGTTTGAGACCAATGTCGTCCCACGCCTATTTACCGGCAAACCGGTCGGCGCCGCCATCCGGGTCTGGACTTGTGGCTGTTCCACAGGAGAAGAAGCTTATTCCATCGCCATCCTGCTTCAGGAACAGATGGATAAACTGAAAAAAAGTTACAAACTGCAGCTCTTTGCAACCGATATTGACAGCCGGGGCATTGATCAGGCCCGCAGCGGCATTTATTCCGCCAGCGTTGCAGCCGATGTTTCAGCGGAACGGCTGGCGCGCTTTTTTACCCTGGAAAATGACGGCAGCTCCTATCGCATCAATAAAACGATTCGTGACATGCTGATCTTTTCCGAGCAGGACGTGATCAAAGACCCCCCATTTTCAAAACTCGACCTGATCAGCTGCCGCAACCTGATGATCTATCTGGGCAGCGACCTGCAGAAGAAACTGATTCCCCTGTTCCACTATGCCCTGAACCCCGGTGGCGCGCTGTTTCTGGGCACATCCGAGACCATAGGCGAATTTGCTCACCTCTTCTCCACGCTGGATCGCCAGTCAAAGTTGTATCAACGCAAAGAGGAATCTTCGCCCGCACTGCGCACACAACTGGGGCGGTTTATTCCTCCCTTTACAAATGACGCCTCGGATCAGAGGCACATCGGACAGGCCCCCGGCGGAGGAGGTAAGGTTTCACTGCGCGAAACGACCGAGCGGGTACTTCTGGAACGTTACGCGCCGGTCAGCGCGCTGGTGAGTGAACGGGGCGAGCTGCTCTACATCCACGGCAGCACCGGGCGTTATCTGCAAATGGAGTCGGGCGAACCGGACGTGAATATTCTCAAGATGGCCCGCGAAGGTCTGAAACGGGAATTGACCACCGCCCTGCACAGCGTGGTGAAGTATAAAAAAACGGTAGAGCGGCCCGGCCTGCGGGTCAAAACCAACGGCGATTTCAGCACCGTCAATCTGACGGTACTGCCGGTGCCGCCGACTCCCGACTCGATCACCGAACTAACCTTGTATTTGATCGTCCTGGAAGAAGCTCGCACAACAGGTCGCGTTCTGCCCGCAGCGGGCAACATGGCGGCTATGGTTGAAGAACCGGATGAAAAGTCAATTGATGCGGACCAGCTTGTCATCAGGTTGAAGCAGGAACTGCGGGCTAATGAAGAATATCTCCAGAGCTCAAACGAAGAGCTGGAAACCTCCAACGAAGAGCTTAAATCATCCAACGAAGAGATGCAGTCGGTCAACGAAGAGCTGCAATCCACCAATGAAGAGCTGGAGACATCCAAGGAGGAACTGCAATCGGTCAACGAAGAGCTGGCCACGGTCAACACCGAACTGCAAACAAAAGTGTTTGATCTGTCCCGGGCCAATAACGACATGAACAACCTGCTGGACGGAACAGGTGTCGGCACCGTCTTTGTGGATTTTCAACTGATAATCCAGCGTTTTACACCATCCGTTACGAAGGTCATCAACCTGATCCTGTCCGATGTGGGGCGACCGGTGGGGCATATCGTCTCTAATCTGGTCGACTATGACACTCTTGTAGCGGATATCAAAGCGGTGCTGGATACCCTGGTCCCCAGAGAGGTAGAGGTACAGACCAGGGAAGGGGAGTGGTTCCTGTTGCGCATCCGTCCCTACCGCACCCTTGATAATGTTATCGAGGGGGCGGTTATCACCTTTTTTGGTATCAGCGAGATCATGCGGGCGCGGGAGATGCTGCGGTCCGCCAACGAGCTGCTCCGTCTGGCCGTGGTGGTGCGGGATGCCCACGATGCAATCGTGCTGCAGGACATGGAGGGGCGCATTCTGGCCTGGAATCCGGCGGCGAGCAGGATGTATGGCTGGAGCGAATCCGAAGCGCTACGGATGAACATCCGCGAGCTGACACCGGAAGAGCTGCGAGATAAAGATTTGAAGCGGGTACAGCGGTTGAGCCGCAATAATAAACTGGAGCCATATCGCACGCAACGGATTGCCAAGGATGGCGCTGTCGTGGAGGTGTGGCTGGTTGCCACCGCTCTGTTGAATGAGGCCGGGCAGGTGTATGCGATCGCAACATCAGAGCGGGCGAGCGGGATAGATGATTGATGGGGACACAACCATGACAGGTGCACCAACTGAACCAGCCCGGAATCTGCGTCAAAAGGCTGAAGTAAAGATCAAGGTAAACGATGTTGAAAGCACGAAGACGCCCTCTCCCGAGGAGACACAACGGCTCCTCCACGAACTGCAGGTGCATCAGATCGAGCTGAATATGCAGAACGAAGAGCTGCGCAGCACGCAGCATGAGCTGGAAGCCGTGCGGTCCCGCTATTTCGATCTGTATGACATGGCGCCGGTCGGCTATCTGACCTTCAACAAAAACGGACTGATACTGGAGGCCAACCGTGCCGTCATCTCCATGCTCGGCGTGGCAAAAAAGGTTCTGCTCCAGAGCCTGATGTCACGATTCATCTCCCACGAAGACCAGGATTTCTATTATCTGCACCTCAAACGGCTTGTTGAAACCGGCGCGCCGCAGGCCTGGGAGATGCGCCTGAGGCGGGCTGATGGTTCCCGGTTCTGGGCACATTTGCGGGCTACACCGGCGTACGACGGCGAGTACTGGATTACCTTGGATGACGTCACCGGGCTCAAGCTGACGGAACAGAAGCTTCTGGAATCCAATCACCTGCTCACGGAAGCAAAAGAGCAGGCCGAATCCGCCAACGTCGCCAAGAGCCGTTTCCTGGCCATCATGAGCCATGAGATCCGCACCCCCATGAACGGGGTCATCGGCATGATCCAACTGTTGCAGCATACCGAACTTACCCCGGAACAGCACGAATTTACCGATAGCGCTAAAAAATCCGGTTTTGAGCTGGTAAGCTTGCTCAACAACATCCTCGATCTCTCCAAAATTGAAGCAGACAAGCTTGAACTGGAGCTATCCGAGTTTGACCTGCGACGTGTGATTTCAGATGCCGTCAACCTCTTGTCGCTTCTTGCCCACGAAAAAGGGGTGACACTTACCTCGTCGATTGATACCGAAGTTCCGGCTGTCTTGATAGGTGATGCAGGTCGACTGCGCCAGATCATAATCAACATGCTCGGCAACGCGATCAAGTTTTCCGACAGACCTGTTAAACAGGATACGTGCGTTAATGAGGTTATTTCCTGCCGGAATAACGCGGAAAATAACTTCAAACTTCCTAAAGGCTCTGTCTCGCTGCATATTCGAAAAGTTGCGGAAGATGAGCAGTACACGACCCTGCGCTTTCAGGTGCGCGACCGTGGTATCGGCATTGCGGCAGACAAACTGGAACACATGTTCGAGCAATTCACCCAGGCCGACAGCTCTACCACGCGAAAATACGGCGGCACCGGACTGGGGCTGGCGATCTGCAAACAGTTGGCAGAAATGATGGGGGGGGAAATCGGCGCGGAGAGTGTTGAAGGGGAAGGTTCATTGTTCTGGTTTACGGTTGTTGTGGAAAAGCAGACTAAAGCCCCCCTCCCGAGCCCTTACCCGAGGGGAGAGAAAACCAGGGCCTCCACGCGGCGAGACCGGAACAGAGAGCCTGAAGTGGCGGTTGGAGCGGGGAGCAACATCCGCATCCTGTTAGTCGAGGATGATCCGAATGCGCAGAAAATATTACCCAAATTGCTGAAGGGCTATGGCTATCTGGTAGATGTCGCGGTTGATGGAAAAGAGGCGTTGCAGGCGCTGGAGACAAACGACTATGCATTGGTGTTGATGGACTGCATGATGCCTGACATGAACGGCTTCACAGTTACCAAAGTCATCCGTGATCCGGCCTCGGCCGTGCGTCGCCACGATCTGCCGGTAGTTGCGCTAACCGGAAATGCATTTAGGCAGGATCGTGACAGATGCATCGCCGCCGGGATGGACGATCATCTCGCCAAGCCGCTTCTGTTATCCGATCTGCTTGCCATGCTGAATAAATGGGTTTTCTTCGATTCTGCCCAGGGAAAGGCCTTCGACTCCGGGATCGGCTCCGCTCTGCCGAATGAGGCTGGGCGGGGTAAGCGATTACGACCACGAAATCGGTTGAATGATGTGTAATACCAATTTCAAATCAAAGATGAAATCAAGGCGGAGAGGATTGAGGCGACGAAGGCGTACAGATAGTACGTTGAGGAGCCGAAGACGAGCCAACGAAGATAGCGCTTTGATTTGGAAATGGAATAATGAGATTAATGGAGAATCACGATCATGACAAAATCACCACCGGAATTCTCCCGGGAACTCCGTAGCCCTGAACTCTTTCACGTTGAAATGAGCGGAAATGAGTGTGGCATTATACCCGGCAGAGCTATCCGCATTCTCCTGGCTGAAGACGACATGGCCAATCAGTTTGCGACAAGCAGGTTACTAACACTGTATGGTTATCAGGTGATTGTGGTGGACAATGGCCGTGAAGCATTGAAGTCACTGGAAGAGTATGATTATGACCTGGTGTTGATGGATTGTATGATGCCGGTGATGGACGGCTATGAGGCGACGGCTGCCATCCGCGATCAGACTTCAAAAGTCAGAAATCACGCCATACCGGTTATTGCGCTTACGGCCAACGCCATGCGGGAAGACTGTGATAAATGTCTTGCGGCAGGTATGACTGATTATCTGGGCAAGCCGATTGAAATTGGGGTGCTGCTGGCAATGCTGGAAAAGTGGACGCTGTTCGACTCCTCTCACCGGGGAGCCTGAAGCGAATAAAGTATTGCCGCGTGGGCAAAAAGTATGTTATTTGTAGACAGTTCGTGAACCACGGAGCTCACCATGCCCTGTGGTTTTTTATTTTCCATTCAAGGAGTACCAGACCAGCATGATTGCAGCATCAAACATAACCCTTTCCTACGGAAAACGAGTCCTTTTCAAGGATGTTAACATCAAATTCACCCCCGGTAACTGCTATGGGCTGATCGGCGCCAACGGGGCGGGTAAATCGACTTTCCTCAAGATTCTTGCCGGTGAGCTGGATGCCGACAAGGGGGAAATCGTCGTCGGTCCCCGGGAGCGGATAGCCGTTCTCCGTCAGGATCAGTTTGCATTCGACGAGGAAACCGTGTTCAACACCGTTATTATGGGGCATAAGCGGCTGTACGATATCATGACGGAGCGTGAGGCGATATACTCCAAGGCTGAATTCAGTGAAGCTGACGGAGTCCGGTCCGCCGAGCTTGAAGGAGAATTTGCCGAAATGAACGGCTATGAGGCCGAATCCGAAGCGGCCGTGCTTCTGAATGGTCTTGGCATCTCCGAAGAGCTGCGGACGAAGCAGATGAAGGAGCTTGAGGCGGGTGACAAGGTCCGCGTTCTGCTGGCACAGGCGCTGTTCGGCAATCCGGATGTGCTGCTGCTGGACGAACCGACCAACAATCTCGATCTGAAATCGATAAACTGGCTCGAAGAGTTCCTGTTCCGCTTTCCCAATACCGTTATCGTCGTGTCTCATGACCGCCACTTTCTGAATCAGGTCTGTACCCATACCGCTGATATCGATTTCGGGCGGATTCAGATTTATGTCGGCAATTATGATTTCTGGTATCATGCCAGCCAGCTAAATTTAAAGCAAAAACAGAATGAAAACCGCAAAGTATCTGATAAAGCCGAAGAACTTAAAGCTTTCATCCAGCGCTTCAGCTCCAATGCCTCCAAGGCGAAACAGGCGACTTCGCGCAAGAAACTGCTCGACAAACTCACCCTTGAAGACATGCCGACCTCATCCCGAAAATATCCGCATGTGGTCTTCAAGCCGGAGAGAGCCTGTGGCGACATCATTCTGGAAATTCAGGGACTGACCAAGGAAATTGACGGGGTCAAGGTGTTGAACAACTTTGACCTGATCGTACGCAAGGGGGACAAGATCGCTTTTGTCGGCGGCAGCGTCCTGGCCCGAACAACACTGTTCCGGATTCTGGCCGGTGAACTCGAACCGGACAGCGGCAGTTTCCGCTGGGGAGTGACCATTACCAGCGCCTATTTCCCCAAGGAGAACAGCGAGTACTTTGAACGGGAAATGTCCCTTATAGAGTGGCTGGGGCAGTATTCACCTCCTACGGAGGGAGAAACTTTTGCGCGCGGCTTCCTCGGCAGGATGCTTTTTTCGGGCGAAGAAGCGCTGAAAAAAACGACGGTTCTCTCCGGTGGAGAAAAGGTTCGCTGTATGCTGTCACGCATGATGCTGACCGCCGCCAATGTGCTCATCCTTGATGAACCTACCAACCATCTGGATCTGGAATCGATTACCGCCCTTAATGACGGGATGATTGTTTTCAATGAGGTAATCCTGTTTGCCTCGCATGACCATGAATTTGTCTCAACTGTTGCCAACCGGATCATAGAAATCACTCCGGGGGGAGTCATTGACCGGACCATGGGTTTTGAAGAGTATCTGGAGAGTTCGGACGTTTCGAGGGAGCGTGACGAACTGTACCACGGTCATGCTGATCTGAGTCTGTAGACAATTCCTTTGACCGATTAAAACTCCGAAGGGGTGCCCGCAAGGCGCGCCCCTTTTTTATTAATTATTTAGTGGCCGATCTGATATAAAATTGTGTATCATGCAAGCGAGAACGTATAACTGGAGGATATTAAAGTGAATAAATTGTTTAGCACAATGCTGGTGATCTTCTTTTTCGTGTCGCTGGTGATATGTGGTTTTACCTCAGACTCCATCGCGGCAGATCCTGCAATTGTCAAGATCGGACTCAATTACCCTGAGACCGGGCCGTACGCAAAACAGGGGCTCGATCAGAAACGCGCTGCAGAGCTTGCGGTCGAAGAGATAAATGCCGCGGGGGGGATTCTGGGGAAAAAAGTTCAGTTGGTGTTGCGTGACACCAAGTCAAATGCCAAGATAGCCAGGGGAAATGCTGCCGAACTGTATGACGGAGAAGGTGTGCCGATGATTCTTGGGGGGTCCTCAAGCGCGGTTGCAATTGCGACCGGCGAGGTGGCGCTGCAGAAGGACCGGCTGTTTTTCGCAACACTCTCATACTCTACCGAAACAACTGGCGAATACGGCCACCGCCACATCTTTCGTGAATGTTTTGACGCCTATTTCGCCGGGAAAGTTATGGCTAATTACCTGAACAAGAACTTTAAAGGGCGAAAATATTTCTACATAACCGCCAATTATACCTGGGGCTGGACGACCGAGTCCGTATTGCGCTCTTTTACCGACACCAAGGATATGGTGAAGTACCCGGAGATTCTGACCGAGCTGGGCGCCAAGGATTTCAAGGCCGCTCTTCTGCAAGCCAAAGCCAGTGGCGCCGAGGTGCTGGTGTTGTCGCTGTTCGGGCGTGATATGGAAATTGCCGTCAAACAGGCTGACGAAATGGGGCTTAAGAACAGGATGCAGATTATTGTCCCCCAGATGAATGAAGATATGGCCCAGGGGGCCGGTCCGGAGGCTATGGAAGGGATTATCGGGGCGACACCATGGATGTGGAGCGTACCGTTCACGTATAATTATCCGCGGGGGATTGCCTTCGTAAAGAAATTCGAGGAGCGTTTCAACCGGTATCCGACGACATCCGGAGCTTCCGCCTACGTCATTCTGCATGAATACAAAGCTGCTGTTGAGCAGGCAAAAACGTTTAACACCAAAGCGGTAATCACCGCACTTGAAGGGAGAAAATACATCGGATTGAAAGATGAACAGCAATGGCGGAAGTTCGACCATCAGTCGATTCAGACGGTGTATGCGGTCAAGGTTAAGCCGGCTGCCGAAGTAAAAAAGAGCAAGTATCAGATGGACTATTTTGATATAATCGCCACCATGAAGGGTGATGAAGCCGCGGTTGACTTCACGGAATGGAATGAGATTCGCGAAATGGTGAGTATGAAGCCGGAGTTGGAGGAGTACGCTCCTTCGAAGTGACAGATTGTGCCGGATAAAGTCCCGTCAGCTTGATAATCGTTGCCCGGCATGCAGCAGGAATGGTATATAGTTTTCAGCACCCGGCCACAGGGTTTACCGCCCTGTGGTTTTTTATGCCGTGGAGACGCCATGATTTCCCCCTCAATGCTCACTATAACCTGGCTGCGGCCCGATATCGAAGAGGAGCGCTGGGAGTTTTTTAATCATCCGGCCAAGCAGGAGTGGTACCGCATTCATGCCGTTACATGGGAGCAGATTGTGACCCGCTTTGAGGGAGGGGCGCTAGTTGCCATGCCCCGCGCAGCGACAATCGGGGGAATTCCGGTGGAGTTATCATATCACCGCTATGAAGAGTATCAGACTTTCCTTGCCCGGGCGAAACGGGGCTACCGGAAAAATTATTCCCGGATGGAGGATGCGCTGCAAAGTGCCGGTTCCCTGACCCTCAAGGCCCCGATAATCCTCTGCAGCGGCGGGAAAGGGATGCTTTTCTCCGGGTACCGGCGACTCTGCCTCGGGTGGAATTACGGCATGGCGCCGTATGTATGGCTGGTTCCGCTCGGTTAGGCTAAAACCTTACCACCCCTAGCCCCTCCTAAAATAGGAGGGGGACTTTAAAGCTCCCCTCCTTACAAAGGAGGGGTTGGGGGTGGTTGGGTTTTAGTTTTAAAATATATTATTAACATCAGAAAAGGGAGTTTTACGAAATGATACAATTGTCAAACATATCCCGGCAGCATGGTTCCCAGATTCTGTTTCGGGACGCATCATGTCAGATTCTGCCCGGAACACATACCGGTCTGGTTGGACCGAACGGCGCCGGAAAAACGACTGTTTTTCGAATCATAGCAAGTCAGGAGGAACCGGATTCAGGCGAAGTAATTCTCCCAAAAAAAACAACGATCGGCTATTTTTCCCAGGATGTCGGTGAAATGTCCGGGCGGACGGCCCTTGAAGAGGTTATGGCCACCTGTGGGCCGACCGTGCAGCTGGCAGCGGAAATGAAGGAGATGGAGGCGGCCATGTGCGAGCCGCAGTCCGGTGACCGGATGGCCGCGCTGCTGGAGCGCTATGGTACTGCGGTCGAAGAGTTCGAGCATATGGAAGGATATGATCTCGACTCACGTGCTCAGGCTGTTCTGACCGGTCTCGGGATCGGCCCTGACCGCTACAATCATCCGGTTGAATCGTTCAGCGGCGGCTGGAAGATGCGCATCGCCCTTGCCAGTATCCTGACCCTCAAACCTGACGTGCTGCTGCTTGACGAACCGACCAACCATCTTGATGTCGAGTCGATCATCTGGCTTGAAGAGTGGCTATCCGGCGAATTCAAAGGGGCGCTTCTGATGACCAGCCATGATCGGGATTTTATGAACCGGGTCGTGACCCGGATCATAGAGGTTGCCAACAGCGCGGTAACGACCTATGGCGGGGATTATGATTTCTATGAGCGGGAGCGGGATATTCGCCTGGAGCAGCTGATCGCCTCTCACAAGCGGCAGCAGGACATGCTGGCAAAGGAGGTGGAGTTCATCGCCCGTTTTGCCGCCCGAGCATCCCACGCTGCCCAGGTCCAATCGCGGGTCAAGAAGCTGGAGAAGATCGAACGGATCGAAATCCCAGCCGAAGAGCGCACCGTGCGATTCGGTTTTGTTGAACCCCCTCGAAGCGGCGATGATGTGGCTGTTTTTGAGGGGCTCTGCAAGGTCTGGTCGACTCCCGACGGGCAGGAGATGCCTGTTTTTCATGGTGTCTCCGGCATGGTAAAGCGCCTTAACAAAATCGCCGTCGTCGGCGTGAATGGCGCCGGTAAATCAACCTTGCTCAAGATTCTTGCGGGTCAGACCGAACCTACTGCCGGAAGCATGACAATTGGCGCCAATGTTGAGGTCGGTTATTTCAGTCAGCATGCCATGGAACTGCTGGATCCCAAAAAGACAATTTTTGAAACCATGCAGGATTATATGCCGCTCGCCACCATAGGAATGATACGCAACCTGCTCGGCGCCTTCCTCTTTTCGGGTGACACCGTGGATAAACGCATCGAAAATATTTCCGGAGGCGAGAAGAGCAGGGTAGTGCTCGCCACAATTCTGGCCCGTCCGGTCAATTTTCTGATCCTGGACGAACCGACAAATCATCTCGATATCCGTTCCCGTGAGATGCTGCTGGAAACGCTTAAAAACTTTGGCGGGACGATCATTCTCGTCAGTCATGACCGGCATTTTCTGCGATTACTTGTTGATCGGGTTTTTGAGGTTGATCATGGCGAGATGCGGGTGTATGAAGGGAACTACGATTATTACCTTTCGAAGAGTCACCATACGGCAGGGTGAAGATAGCATGCGGCGAAAAATAACTCCAATCTGGAATTGGAAAAAGGAGAAGTGACTATTATGGCCAAGCCGAATTATTCATTTGAAAAGCGCAAGAAGGAACTGGATCGCCAGAAGAAGAAAGATGAGAAAAAGGCGCGCAAAGGTGAACAGAACGAAGACGGGACCGCGCAGGAAGAAGGTGCTGAAGGCGGCGAAGCGGCAACTGCTGCGGAGTAAAACCAATTTCAAATCAAAGATGAAATCAAGGCGGAGAGGATTGAGGCGACGAAGCGTACAGATAAGTACGTTGAGGAGCCGAAGACGAGCCAACGAAGATAGCGCTTTGATTTGGAAATGGAGTAAAACCAAAAATACCAAATTGGGTGGAATTTATGACAGGGAAGACTAACATCGTAATTCTGGACGGCTATACGATCAACCCGGGCGATAATCCCTGGGATTCACTTGAATATTTGGGAAACTGTGTCATCCATGACCGGACACCATCCGCGCTCAAGCTGGAGCGTGCCCGCGATGCAGAAATTATTTTGCTTAGTAAAGTTAAGCTGGATGAAGCCGCGCTGGATGCGTTGCCGAAACTCAAATATATTTCAATGCTGGCCACCGGCTATAATAATGTGGATGTTGCCGCTGCTGGAAAACGCGGGATTCCGGTATCCAACATTCCGGCATATTCAACCGAGTCGGTGGCCCAGACAACCTTTGCTCTTCTGCTGGAGCTGGCCATGCACGTCGGGCTGCATGATGCCTCCGTGAAAGCAGGTGAGTGGATCAGCTGTCCGGATCATGCGTACTGGAAGACGCCGTTGCTCGAACTGGATGGCCTGACCTTGGGAATTGTCGGCTATGGCACGATCGGCCGGGCTGTGGCGAGGGTTGGAGCGGCTTTCGGCATGAAGATCATCGCGTACGCGCCTCGAATACCGAAGGATGCTGGCAGTGTGCCGGTGCGTTTTGTCACGTTGGAAGAACTGTTTGCAGCGGCTGACGTCATCAGTCTTAACTGTCCACAGACCGCCGATAACGGCGGGTTTGTGAATGCCCGGCTGCTTGGCCTGATGAAATCGGGCGCGTTTCTCCTCAACCTTGCCCGTGGCGGTCTGGTTAATGAAGCGGATCTGGCGCAGGCGCTGAGAGATGGCCGGCTTGCAGGCGCCGGCCTGGATGTCGTCGCCCACGAACCGATGTTGGCGGACAACCCCCTGCTGGGCGCGCCAAACTGCATCTTTACCCCGCATATCGCCTGGGCCACACTGGCCGCCCGGAAGCGATTGATGGCGATTGCCTCCGCCAACGTTGCGGCGTATCTGGCCGGGTCACCAATTAATGTGGTTAACGGGCAGTATCTGTAAGAGCGGCATGTTGCCGCGATTATCACGACTTCAGGTCGCTGGCGCTCCTGCTAAATTTTTAAAAATAAAGGGGGGGCAGTGTCTGCCCCCCCTTGCCGAACCGGTTATTCCTGCCCGGACTGTTCAACCGGCTTTTCTCCCACCGGTTTCTTTTTTCGTCGTTTACGTTTTTTCTTCTCGCTGCTTCCCTCGGTAATTTCTGCTGCTGCTTTTACTACGGCGGGTTTAGCCATTGGCGGCTTGACCCGGGGCACCGGTTTTCTGGCTCCCCGCTCAGCCCCTCTGGCACCCCCCGGCTTGTCGCGCTTGATATCCTGGACCCGTTTCGGCCTGGCCGTTCGCACATAATCGAGAACGTACAGCCCATCATCAGCCCATTCAGTGGGAATCTTTGTCTTAATATACTCTTCAATCGCTTCCAGAAAAAAGGCGCCATCCTCATCTGCGAGAGAAATTGCTTTCCCTTCGGCGCCTGCTCGTGCGGTACGCCCGATACGATGGACATAATCCTCACAATCCTGCGGCATGTCATAATTTATAACATGGGAAACGCCGTCTATGTGCAGGCCACGTGATGCGACATCGGTTGCAATCAAAATCGGGAGCGTGCCGTCCTTGAAATCGCCAAGAATTTTCATCCGCTTGCGCTGCTCAACATCTCCAGAAATAACTTTACAGGGAAAACTGTTGGCATTCAGGAGATTATGCAGATGCTCAGCCTCCCGTTTGGTGTTCATAAATATCATGGTGCGTGCCATGCCCTCGCGCCGCAGAAGACCCAGCAGAAGCGAAAACTTCTCCTTTCGGGAACAGTGAAACAGAAGCTGCTCCACCCGCTCGGCGGTCATGTTTTCCGGTGTTACCGAAACCTTGGCAGGTGAGTTCATGAATTCATACGCCAACTCCATGACACGGGGGTTGAGAGTCGCTGAAAACATCATGTTCTGACGTTTTTCAAATGCCGGCAGCTTACGGAGGATAAAGCGCAGGTCGGCGATGAAGCCGAGATCGAACATCCGGTCAGCCTCGTCAATCACCAGAACTTCGATGTCTTTGAGGCTGTAAATTTTCTGTTTGAGATAGTCGATCAAACGACCCGGAGTACCGACGATGACATCGGCGCCGTCCAGAAGGGCGTTCTTCTGCTTCATATAATCAACACCGCCATAAATAGCCTGAACAACGAATCCGCAGTGAGCGCCCAGTTGTTTGGCATCCGTTTCAATTTGAACTACCAGCTCGCGGGTAGGAGCCAGTATCAACGCCCGCGGTCTGCCGGCCGGGTACTCATCTGCCAGCAGCCGGGTAAAAAGTGAAATCAGGAAAGCGGCTGTTTTGCCGGTGCCGGTCTGAGCCTGGCCGGCAATATCTGTTCCCGTCAGGGTTATCGGGAGAGTCTGTTCCTGGATGGGTGTACATTCACTGAAACCGGCTTCGGCAATGCCGCGCAGAACCAGTCCGGGAATCGGGAGTTCGTCAAATCGCATATATTTTCCTTTGTGTCACATCTCTTTGGTACATGTACCGCCACCATATACCGTGACATCACGTCTGGCAATCGAAACATGACGTTACAGGCCTTTAAAATAGCGCCATTCCTGCCAGAAATGCTTTGACAAATCAGAAGCCATTCCTTTACTATTACCCGAATTTTCTTAGTCCTGATAATCAGGATAAGTGCGTTAACGAAGCTGCTTTATGCAAAATACCGCAAAAAACAGCTTCCAAACTTACTAAAGGATTTTATCTAATGCAGGCTGCGCTTAACATAATCGGCGAAGACCTCAAACTGGTCGAGCTGCAGTTTCGTAAAGACCTGCAGTCAGATGTTCCTCTGATTCGCAAAGTCGGAGAATATGTCCTATCCAGCGGCGGCAAGCGAATTCGCCCCGTTCTGCTTCTTCTTGCCGCTCGTTTGTGCGGATATTCTGCCGACAAGGCTGTCCCGCTTGCGAGTGTCATTGAATTTATTCATACCGCCACCCTGCTGCACGATGATGTTGTCGACAGTGCTACGCTGCGGCGCGGTCTGGCATCTGCCAACACACTCTGGGGCAATGAAGCCTCGGTGCTTGTTGGTGACTTCCTGTTCTCCAAATCATTCTCTCTTATGGTGAGAGTCGGCAGTCTCGATATCCTGCGGGTCCTTTCCGATGCAACGACTGTTATTGCCGAAGGGGAGGTTATGCAGCTGCTCTGTACCGGTGAAATTGATCTTTCGGAAGAGAGATATATCAACGTCGTCCGCTCCAAAACCGCCATTCTGATGTCGGCTGCCTGTGAAGCGGGGGCAATTCTCGGCGGTGCAGAGCAGAGTCACCAGCAGGCTTTAACCGATTTCGGGATGGATCTCGGCATCGCTTTCCAGTTGATGGATGATATTCTCGATTATGTTGCCACCGAGGAAGAGTTTGGCAAGAGTATCGGTCACGACCTTGAAGAGGGAAAAATTACGCTTCCGCTCATCCATACGCTGCGAAACTGCAGTGATGCCGAACGTGAAGTGATCGCCACGGTGGTTGAACAGGATGAAATGTCACTTGATGACTTCCGCGCCGTCTCCGGCTTTGTCAAGAAGTATGGCGGCATTGCCTATACCGTTGATGCTGCCCGCTTCTACATAAATCGCTGCAAGGTCCATCTTGACCGGTTTGAGCCGTCACCGGTTCGCGAGGCTCTGCTCAACTTGTCCGAATATGTTGTGACACGCAGCAAATAAGTCAAAACCTTACCACCCCTAGCCCCTCCTAAAATAGGAGGGGGACTTTAAAGCTCCCCCTCCTTCTTTTCAAGGAGGGGGTTGGGGGGTGGTAGATTCTGATTAACCGGAGGTTTCATGCAGCGGATTCTTTTACTTTTCATAGCATGTCTGTTCCTGTCACTAACCGCCTGTTCAAAAACTGATTCGCCCAAGACAGGTACAGTTGCAAAAGAAAAGAGTCCTGCTCCCGACGTTTCTGTCGTATCTCTGGCGAACGGCACTTCCCTGAAATTATCAGATCTTAAAGGCAAAGTGGTTCTGCTTAATTTCTGGGCGACCTGGTGCCCCCCCTGCCGTGATGAAATGCCTTCCATGATGAAGCTGAACAGTTTAATGGCAGGAAAACCGTTTCAGATAGTTGCGGTTTCAATCGATGAAGGTGGTAAGAAGGATATTGAAGCATTCTTCAAGGAGTCCGGTTTTTCACTTCCGACATACCTCGATGAAAGCGGCGCTTCATCCAAATCCTATGGCATTACCGGTGTCCCTGAATCATTCATTATCGACAAGCAGGGCGTTCTGGTCAAAAAAATCATCGGTGGAGCTGCCTGGGATTCTCCGGAAGTTGTCGCATATCTTGAAGAGTTGATGAAATAGGGCACTCCTGTGATCAGTCATGAAGTAACCTACATCGGGGCTTTCATTGCCGGCCTGCTGTCGTTTCTATCGCCGTGTGTGCTGCCGCTGATTCCTTCATATATTACGTATATCACCGGAATCTCTTTTGCTGACCTGCAGTCTGAGCACCCTACGCACATCATTCGACTGAAATCAATTCTTCACTCGTTATGTTTTATCTGCGGTTTTACCGCCGTGTTCGTCCTGTTGGGGGCTTCCGCAACCTATCTTGGCTCGTTCCTGAATGAGAATGCCACGGTCATCAGAAAAGTTGGCGGCGCTCTTCTGGTTTTGTTCGGCATTCATGTGACAGGTCTCATCTCTTTCAAATTTCTTCTGACCGAAAAAAGAGTTTCAATCAAACATAAACCTGCAGGGTATGCCGGGAGTTTTCTGGTTGGCATTACGTTTGCTGCCGGGTGGACCCCCTGTATAGGTCCGATACTTGCCGCAATACTTGCGGTGGCAGCAACCGAAGATAGTGTGTTTCAAGGAATTATGCTGCTGCTGCTCTATTCCATGGGATTGGGTGTGCCGTTCTTTCTTTCGTCACTCGCCATGCATCGCTTTCTGACAGTGTTCAACCGCTTTAAAAAATACATCCGCCTATTTGAAATTATTACCGGTATTTTCCTGATCATAGTCGGCGTGCTGATCTATACCAATTGGCTTTCCCGCCTTTCCGGATATGTAACTATTTTTTACAAGTGGTTTGAGTGAAGGCTCATCGCGCTCCGCATTCAATTCAGTTGGCCGTTTCGCAACTGGTCGTGACGGAGGCTTTTTATGCAGGTATTCTGGATCTGCCGATTCGGCGGTCATTTACGTCAAAAGGTGCGCCTGATCATCTGGTAATCGATATGGATGGCATGGCGATTGTTTTTGTGGAGGAGGCTGATGTCATCAAAGCCCACCCGGTTCTGGAGTCACGCTTCAGCATGTTCCCGCGCGGCATAGGTGTCACCCTACATTTTGAAGTCATTGATATAGAGGATATTCGCGATGCGATCATGGAGGAGGGGCTTGAGGTCCTTTACCCGCTCGACATCAGGCCGTACGGCGTCAAGGAGATGTGGTGTTTTGATCCGGACGGCTATCTGATAGTTCTCGATGAATCGATGCCGGTGGTAAAGAAGGTTGGGCAGTAGCTCAACCTTTTGTTTTATCTGGCCAAGCCGACTACTTAGGCGGTACACCCCATGCGCAAATATCTCGTATTTTTCCTGATTGCATTAGTCTCTTCGCTCGTTATCTTCTGTGTCGATCTCGCATCAGTCAAGTTCATTCACAACATAGATCTGAAAATGAAAGATCTCCGTCTTCTCGTCCGCGGTCATATCAAACCTCCTTCTACTGTCGTAATCGTTGCAATTGATAACGCCAGCGTCAAAGAAATAGGCCGCTGGCCCTGGTCACGGGAAATATTCGGCGATCTCATCAACGGAATTGCCGAGTACGGCGCAAAAGTAACCGCACTCGACGTTGTTTTTTCCGAGACTCAAAATCCAACCTCTGACACGGCGCTTGCAGAGAGTATTGCCCTGTCGGGAAATGTCATAGCGGGACATTTTTTCAGAGATGAGATACATCCGATAGACCCCGAAGTCCTGGCACAGATTCAATCTTCCAAAATCCGGCAGCTTCAGATAGATTCGGGCGTTGCGTCGGTTCCGCTCATTGAATACGCCAATATGGATGCGAATATCGCCGTAATCGGCCAGAGTGCGCTCGCCTACGGTTTTTTTAACGTAATCTCCGATTCCGACGGTCTGTTCAGACAATTACCGTTGCTCATGCTGTATAACGGGGATGTGTACCCGTCAATGGTACTGCAGGCGTTGCAGCATTTCACTCAGGAAAGTGCCCGGGTCAGTATCGGCAGTTCCGGCGTGCGCGCAATCCAACTGGGAAAGTACACGATCCCATCAAATCAGGAAGGTGAACTTTCGGTTAATTATTACGGTCCCGGCGGTACCATCAAAACATACTCCGCTGCTGACATTATCAAAAAGCGGCTTCCAAAGAACGAGTTACGGGGAAAACTGGCATTCGTCGGATTTACCGAAATGGGAATTTATGACGTCCGTCCCACCCCTTTTGACTCAATCCTGCCCGGCGTCGAGATACACGCAACCGCTGCTGCAAACACCCTTGAACAGCGTTTTACAATACATAACAGAAGCACCATTTTTCTTGAGAGAGCGCAATTGCTCCTGCTTCCGCTTGTTTTTTCTCTGCTTCTCGGTCTGGCTCCGAGTGCTTCGATCGGTTTTCTGACCGGCGCCGGTTTGAGTGCTCTCTATCTTGCCGCCAACTATCTGCTCTTCAGAATATATCTTCTCGATGTATCATTGTTGTCGCCGCTGATGGCTCTTGGGCTTACCTCGATCGGTTCCGAGATATACCGGAGTCTGGTCGTGGATCGAAAAGGGCGTTATATGAAGAGGGCGTTCAGTAATTATGTCTCAGCCGATCTGGTGGCCCAGATCATGAAAAATCCGGACAGTCTCAAGCTGGGAGGGGAAAAACGGGAGATCAGCATCCTGTTTTCGGATATCCGCGGGTTTACCACTTTGTCGGAACAGCTGTCACCGGAAGCTCTGGTTCATGTGCTTAACGAATATCTCAATCCGATGACACTGATTGTTCTTAATGAAAAGGGGACGCTCGACAAGTATATAGGCGATGCGATCATGGCGATTTACAATGCGCCGCTCGATGTTGCCGGTCATGCCGGCCATGCCTGCCGCTCCGCCTTGAAGATGATGACAAAGCTGGTTGAGCTGAACCATTCGTTCATCGAACGGGGTATCCAGGCCATCGATATCGGCATCGGCATCAACACCGGCGACGCTGTTGTCGGCAACATGGGCGCCGCCATGCGCTTTGACTACACCGCCATCGGGGACAACGTCAACCTGGCGTCCCGCCTGGAAGGGCTCAACAAGATGTACGGTACGCATATTATCGTCAGTGAATCGACAAAACTGCTGGCAGGTGAAGATTTCCCTTTCCGGGAGATCGACCTGGTTGCGGTAAAAGGAAAGCAGCGGCCGGTGCCGATTTATGAGTTGATGGTTGCTGATGACAGTGAGGTGAGGAGTTCGTTCGGTGACGCGCTCAGGTTGTATCGAATCAGGAAATTTGTGGCTTCATTGCGAACTTTTGATGACCTAAGCACTACGAAGCACGATCACGTTTCAAGCATCT
>JANNLB010000201.1:0-9293 GCA_031396605.1 Geobacter sp.
TAGAGCTCCTCGTTTGGTTCGTATTTTTTCGTTTCTCACAATCCAACCACCCTGCGCAGGATGACGATGGTGTCGCCCAGGTTGATCTCGCCATCCGGCTGCGGCACACCATTTACCAGCGGAGCGACATCACCGTGCAAAATCTCCGTTACTGTCGGTATTTCCACCTTCATGGCAAAGTTGAGCGACTTGAGGGCATCAGGCAGTTGCGGTTCTACTTTGGTGGGCGTATCAACCGGCGCTGGGACAAGTACGCCATCCACTTCAGGTTTGATGCCGATAAATACCGGTGCTTGTTTGGCAGAAGAGATGTTACCGGCGGCATCTTTCGCGTAGGCGTAGAGCGTATGATTGCCCCAGGTTGTAAAGGTATGCGCTGTCGGCGCGGCGGTTGTCCATCCCTGATCAGTGGACGGCGGTGGAGTAGCGCTTTCAGATAGCAGGTAGCCGGTGACGCCGACCGCGTCGGTCGCGGTGAAGGCGGTGATCGTAACGCTCAGGGTCGATGATGTCGCCGGAACGGCAAAGCCGGTAACATCGGGGGCAACAGCATCGACAGCCGATGTAAAGGAGGCAATCGCCCAGACGGAGAGGTGCCCGACCGGCATGTCGGCTGTACCGTCCGGCTTGATGATCGCAGTTCCTTCCAGGTTCCATGTTGTACTGTTAAAGCTGTAATACGATACCGTTGCCCCCGGGCTGGCAAAGGTTGAGGGTATCGTCAGGTTGACGGTCATTGGCGGGTTGATGGTCTTGACCAGTGCGGTTCCGGCGGAGATCGTCATATCGATGGCGTTACCCAGGGCAAACAGACTTCGGCCGTCGGAGGTGTGCGCTGTCGTCAGACCGGCAGGGAGCGCAACGAGGCTGCTCATGACCGACGCTGTCATGGTAAGTGTACCGCTGATCGGATTGCCGGCGGCATCTGTCAGCAAAGTGCCGGAAGCAAGTGTCAGGCTGGCGCCTGGGATTATCATGGTTATCGGGACGGTTGTTCTTCCGTCAGAGCCGGTTATTATCTGATTGGGTGGCAGGGCGTTTACCGTGAGGCTGACGGAAGCGCTCAGGACAGTGTAGTTGGCTATATCAGCCGGGGTGAATGTAACCGACAATGCTTGAGTGCCGACGGTACTCATGATGGTTCCCAGAGGCGGGCTGTAGCTGAACGCGCCCGCAACTGCACCGCTTGAAGCGTATAGCTGAGCAGCTGACAATGATGTGCCGACGGTAACTGCAGCCGGTGTCCCCCAGGTTATGGCCGGGGTGGCTTTGGCAACTGTGATGTCCTGAGTTACTTGCGCTGCGGCAGTGTAGTTGGCGTTACCGGCCTGGTTGGCGGCGATGGTGCAGGTTCCGGCCGATAGCGGAGTTACCGAGCTGCCGCTGATCGTGCAGACGCCGCTTGTCAGAGAGCTGAAGGTGACCGGCAGGCCGGAGGTAGTAGTGGCGCTGACAGTAGTGTTGCCACCCACGGCAAACGTGGTTGGCGAGAAGCTGATGGCACTAATGGTTTGACTGTCTTTGAACGGAGTTACTGAATTGCTGGCGGTAGAGGCCGCACCGGGACCGGCGAAGTTGGTGGCTGTGACCGTGAAGGTGTAGGCAGTGCCGTTCATGAGCCCTGTAACGGTTATAGGACTCGCGCTTCCTGTCGATGTAAGGCCACCGGGGCTGGATGTGACCGTGTAGCCAGTGATAGCCGAGCCGCCGTCACTCGCCGGGGCGGTGAAGCTCACAATGGCTTGGGCTTTGCCTGGAACTGCAGTTACGCCTGTCGGCGCACTCGGATTCAGTGGCGCTGAACCCGGATCATAAACTTTAACATCATCTACAGACCAGTCCCCTGCTGTACCATCGCCGTTTGCAAAGCGAAAACGTATTATGACATTGCTTGCATTACCGGCAACCGCAGCCGTAATATCTTTCGTTACCGTCGTTGCAGCAAAAGAACCCGCGTTTATCCAACTCCAGACGTTAGTCCAGCTCAGTCCATCCGTACTTACATCCACATACAAGTTGTCAACTGCACCGGTGTAATTGGTCTTGAACTCAAGGGAGGGCCTGGTTGCACCGCTCATGTTAATCGCCGGAGTGCGAAGTTCGGCGTCCCAGGTATATGTGCCCACGGTTGCGATACCACCATTCCCGCCGGTAACGTTGCCGGTAGTGCTGAATATCCAGTTTCCCGATTCGCTGAGCATCACCAGGCCCCACTCTGCCGGAAGCGCTCCCAAGTCAAAGGATTCGTTGAACGGCAAGTAATAAGTGTTGGCAAAATTAGCAGTGATCGTCATATTCGCCGTGACATTCGTCACCGTCAGAGGATTGCTGGTACTAGTCGCAAAGCCGCCGGTGCCGGTCCAGTTGACGAAGCTGTAACCGGCGTTGGGAGCAGGAGCGACAGCCGTGGTGCTGCCGCCGCTGGCAATGCCGGTCTGGCTTGTGGTACCGGAAAGTGTTCCTGTTCCAAGTGGGGAGACAACAAAGTTTACGGTATAAGCCGGCACTACCCGCTGAGAGGACTCTAGAATCTCTGCATCGCTGCGGGCTACCTTGCTGATGCGCGTATCATCGAGTCGGCCATTGAGTACGTTGCCTCCTATGCCGAAACCTTCAATGGAGGTGAAATTCCCCAGACCGATGTAATGCGAGGCCCCCGACACAGCGTAGGAGAGCCCGGTGACGTCGGTTGTCGTTGTGTCGATAACGCCGTTCACATAAATACGGTACGTGTAGAGGTTGCCGCCCTGAGCAGTTCTTGATACGGCAATATGATAGAATTGCCCGGCCTGGATGGTAGCATTGGAAGCAATCTCGGTATAGCTGCCGGTGGACTGCCATTGATGCCAAAAGATCTTCCTGTCCGGGCTAATCCCGACTTCGGCAAGTATTGTGTCCGGCTGATTGTATGAAAAAGCCAGACCATTGTATATGAGGAGATCGATCCACCCGCTACTGGATGGGTCGAGGTAGACCCAACCCTCATAGGTCCAATCGCCATTGAGAGCCTCTCCGAGACCTGCATCTGCAGGTGCCTGGAAAAACTTGCTCGACCCGTTCAAAAGACGTCCATTATCGATCCGGCCGGAGATTGAATCCGGGGATCCAAATTGGGTGAGATGGTAAATGCCGGTTTCATCAACGGCATTGGCAGAGGCTGAGGCTTCATTCAGACGCCATAGTGCGACAGTGTTGTCGTCGAGTATATGCCCGTAGACCTGTGCTGAACCTGTAGTGAAAGTCCATGTGTAATCAGCGGCCATGGCATTGCCGGCAAGGTCCTTGACTGCGGTCGATACTGTCACGGTGTAAGGAGTTGAACTTGACTGCCCGCTTGTTGCGAACACCGCCTGGTTGCCTGAACAGCTTGATAAAGTCCACCCGCCGGCACTGGTGGTGATGTTCGTGGTATTCACATTCGAGCAGTCTATGTTTTCATTCCAGGTAATTGTTGCATTGCTGTTAAGCCGAACACTCGGCCCGGTCGGTATTGCGCCGGTCACTGCAGGCGGGGTTGTGTCAGGACATGCTGCCGTGCTGAAGGTCTGGTCGGCACCGTTGGTCGTGCCTCCGCTGTTGGCGCCATTGACCCGGAAGTGATAACTGTTGCCGCAGGCAAGACCGCTGATGTTTGCCGATACCGCCGTGCTCCCCGCACCGGCGGCCACGGTCCCTCCGGAAGCGCTGCTGCCGTATGACGTTGACAAGCCGTACTCGAAGGTGACCGTGGTGGCGGCCCCGTTGTCGTTCACGGTACCATTCAGGGTCGCGCCGGTCTGGGTGATGCTGGTCGCAGCACTGGAAATGGCCGATGGCGGAGTTGAAATGGGACCGGCCACGGTAAAGGCATAAGCGGCGATGGAGCCGATCAGCGGGCTGCTCTGCGAGCCGGTGTTGGTCGAAGTCGAATCCTGGCCGTCCGTGGCGAAGGTGTAGAGGACGTGATTGCCATAAAGGAGCGAGGTCGCGTCATTCACCGTGCCGGTGGTTCCATTGAAGGTGGTCGCTGTTTTCCACTCCCCTTGCCAGGTATCGTACTGAAAGTAGACATTCCGCACGGTGGACGGTGGTGCAAACGTGCTTGTTGCCGTCAGGGAGAAGGTGGGGGTGGGAGACACAGATACGTTATTGGTCAGCGGTGAGATCGCCACCGTCAACGGAATGGGCTGTGCCGCCTGCTCGTCGATCACCGTGACGTTGTTGCTATTATAGTTCGTCACATAGATCTTGTTCGTGACCGGGTTCACCGCCACGACATAAGGAGCTGTCCCCGCAGCCACGGTGCTGGTGGTGTTAGTGGCCCCGTCGATCACCGTGACGTCGTTGCTGCCAGGGTTCGTCACGTAGATCTTGTTGGTGACCGGGTTCACCGCCAAGGAATAGGAAAATGTCCCCGCAGCCACGGTGCTGGTGGCGTTGGCGGCCCCGTCGATCACCGTGACGTCGTTGCTGCTCCAGTTCGCCACGTAGATCTTGTTGGTGACCGGGTTCACCGCTACTTCATAGGGATTTGTCCCCGCAGATACGGTGTTGGTGGCGTTGGTTGCCCCGTCGATCACCGTGACGTCGTTGCTGTTCTGGTTTGCCACGTAGATCTTGTTGGTGACCGGGTTCACCGCTACGGCCCGTGGATTTGTCCCCGCGGCCACGGTGCTGGTGGCGTTGGTGGCCCCGTCGATCACCGTGACGTTGGCGCTGTCAAAGTTCGCCACGTAGATTTTGTTGGTGACCGGGTTCACTGCAATGGCCCATGGAGATGTCCCTACGGCCACGGTGCTGGTGGTGGCGTTGGTGGCCCCGTCGATTACCGTGACGTCGTTGCTGCTCGAGTTCGCCACGTAGATCTTGTTGGTGACCGGGTTCACCGCTACGGCGAAGGGACCTGACCCAACGGCCACGGTGCTGGTGGCGTTGGTGGCCCCGTCGATTACCGTGACGTCGTTGCTGCCAGGGTTCGCCACATAGATCTTGTTGGTGACCGGGTTCACCGCTACGGCATAGGGTTGTGTTCCCGCAGCCACGGTGCTGGTGGCGTTGGTGGCCCCGTCTATCACTATCACACTGTTGTTGTCGTAATTCGCGACGTAGACCTTGTTCGTTACAGGATTGACCGCAACAGCCCGAAGGTCCGTGCCGACGGAAACGGTCGTGGTGTGCGCCGTGTCGTTGAAAGCGCCGTCGATCACGGCCACATTCCCATTGTTGGTCGCAACGTAGATCCGGTTCGTCATGGAATTTATCGCGACAGCTAGTGGATAGCCGGTACCGGCCGAAATAAATGCGGTGTGCGCATCGTCGTTGTAGGCGCCGTCGATCATGGTCACATCAGAGCCACTGCCGTTAGTCACGTAGACCTTGTTAGTTACAGGGTTGACCGCGACAGCTGCGGGCCCCGAACCTGCCGTGACCGTTGCGGCGATAGTGTCGCTGGCACCATCGATGACAGTGACATTGTTGCTGCTTATGTTTGCCACATAGATTCTGTTGGTGACCGGGTTCACCGCTACGGCCAGTGGATTTGTCCCCGCAGCCACGGTGCTGGTGGCGTTGCTGGCGCCGTCGATCACCGTGACGTTGTCGCTGTTATAGTTCGCCACGTAGATCTTGATTGTGACCGGGTTCACCGCGACGGCCAGTGGATATGACCCCACGGCCACGGTGCTGGTGGCGTTGGTGGCGCCGTCAATCACCGTGACGTCGTTGCTGTAGTAGTTCGCCACGTAGATCAAGTTGGTAACGGGGTTGACGGCAATGGCGTTCGGACTGGAACCTACCGTGACCGTTGCCGTGCTGTTTGTGGCGCCGTCTATCACCGTCACGGTGCTGTCATTGTAATTGGCGATATAAATTTTGTTCGTTGCGGTGTTAATCGCGATGGCGGCCGGGCCGCTACCCGCCGTGACTATTGTTGCGGCGCCTGTCGCGCCGTCTACCACGTTTACTACACTGCTGGTACGGTTGGCGATATAGATCTTGTTGGTTACCGGATTTACCGCCACGCTCTCCCAAGTTGTCGGTGCCGAGGTGCCGTAGGCGGCAAAAGCCAGCTGGATATCCTTTGCTTTCGTTCCATTTCCGATCCCGAGTTCCTGGAAGGGGATCTTGAAATCATAGACCTTGTGCTGATAGGCGGCTTTGTCAGTATAGGTGAAATCAACTATCCCCCACCTCGTCTCCGTAGACGTTATCTTGAACTCCTTGAGGCCGGTACCGGTTTTCACGTAGACCTTCGTATAGTCGCTGTCGCCGTCCATAGTGTTATCTGAGGTGAAATCGATCTTCACATAGAGGTTCTCGTCGTCATTTGCTGCCCATCCGTAGGTGAATCCAGATGGATGCCCTGTGCCGGTGACGGACCATTCCTTGAAAAAAGGCTGCTTGCTTTCTTTCAGCCTGCCGTCGGCCGGTGCAGCGACCTTCGCAGCGTTAAGTTTATAGGTGTAGAATGCCGAGTCCGGCGTCATCTTCTGATAGAGGTTCCGAGTTGGGTATTGAAAGGGCGTTTCGGTTATTTTGAGTCCTTCAATCCTGGCGACAAGACTCAGAGTTCTGTCCAAACCCTTCGCCGGAAAGTGGAGGTCGAGGGTTTTCCCATACGCATCAAGTACGTCGAAATCATTTTTCGCGAGCTTCTTCAATGCCAACGCTTCGGCGGACCCTTTCAATTCGACCGGCGGAATGCCACCGAGGAAGACGGCGTCGATTTGGGCAGCTCCTCCCCCTTTCTGGACCAAGCGTATCTTTGTCGGCTCGTTATCTACTACGAATTCGCCGAGATCCATCTTTCTCTCACGGTAAAACTTGTCGAAGGAGAGTTCCCCGATTTCCCGCCACCCACCGCTTTTCTGAACATAGACGATGTACTCTCCGTTCGGCTTGATATTCTGGGCCGAAGTCAGACTGAGAGAGGGGGGCTGCGCAGCAAGGGGCATCGCCAGGAACAGGGATATGAGCAGCGTAAAGATGTAGACAAATTGCTTCGGCGCCAAAAAGAAACGATTCATATAATTTACCTCCGTCATGCGTTAAGGGCTTCAAGCCAACTCGACTACACCGCCATGATGCGTATTAAAATACAGCAGACCCACTCACGGATTGCTCACATATTCGAGATTATTTTCAAGTATTTTTTGTAAGGTGAATTCCATTTGCAACACGCCCATACCGAAATCCATACTGAGCAGCTTCTGCAACTTTCCGGACTGTCAGATGATTCCCTTTCGTCTCGCCTTGCTGATGGCCTCGTGGCGATCCTTTGCCTGAAGCTTTTCGTAGATGTTCTTGATGTGAGTGTGTACCGTATGGGGACTGATGAATAATTTATCGGCTATCTGTTTGTAAGAAAGCCCCAGCTCGATTTTGCGCACAATTTCCTTTTCCCTCTGGCTGAGAAGATCGTTTTCCGGGACAGCTGCGTCGTGGAACTCCGTTATCAACTTGCGCGCAATCCTTGGGGTCATGGGAGCGCCCCCCTGAAAAAGACTGTTCAATGACTCCACCAATTCCCTCGGGGTGCTGCCTTTGATCATGTACCCGCATGCCCCCGCCTTGATGGCGGAGAATACAGTTTCCCGGTCTTCAAAAATGGTGAAGACCATGATATCAAGATCGGGAAACAGGCTTTTGGCACGCTTGATCAGCTCGATGCCGGATATGCCCGGCAGGTCGAGATCGGTAAGCATAATGTCCGGTGAGCAGGCACGGATACCGGAGAGCGCCTCCTCGGCAGTGATGAAGGCGCCGACAATGTCTATGCCGGTTTCTCCGTCAAGCAGAAGCTTCAGATTTTCCAGGAGAAGATAGTTGTCCTCGACAATCAGCACGCGCACAACATTTGCCTTTCAACCGGATTTGACTGATACCTGAGTCAATCAGGCGGAGTAAAATTCTTCGTCCGCCGGGAATTGCAGAGGAAGAGGGACACGCAGATGGATGGATGTGCCGGGATCAGAATCCATCGAGAATGCGCCGCCTATCTCGTCGGCACGCATTCGCATGTTGGCAAGTCCCCGGCCAATTGCATTGTCTTCTCCGATTCCTACTCCGTCATCGCAGACGGTGAAGGTCACCCCTTCCTCCGTTACGGTCAGCCGCACATCTACTTTGCGCGCATCGGCATGTTTGATGATATTGGTCAGCGCTTCCCGAAAGATGCGGAACAGAGTCATATACAGATACATCCCCACTTTTTCGTCTTCATGGAGAATAATGGCATTTAAGGAAAAAGAAATGCCGTGCGGTTCGCAGATGCTGTTGGCAAATCTGCGAAATTCGGAGATCAGTTCGTGCCAGTTAGCTTCCCGGTTTTCAAAGCCGTTCATGAAGCTCCTGATTTCTGCTCCACCCTCACGGGAAAGATCTGTGATTGTCGCCAGAGCTTTTATCATGTCGCTCGTGCTGCCCGATTTTAACGCCAGTTGCGCCATGAGGTTGATGTTGGTGGTTATGCCACCGATGCCATCATGAAGATCCTTCAGGAGTTTCTCTTTTTCCCGGCGATGCTTCTTTTCTTCCGACACCATCTGCTTGAACTGACAGATATTTTCCTCATAAAGCCGGGCATTTTCCAAGGCCACCGCAACCTGGTTGGCCAGGGTTACCAGCAGTTTTTTGTCCTGATCAGTAAACGTCCCGCTTTTCTTGTTGATCGCCTCCAGTACCCCCAGGGTGCGTCCTTTGAACGTAACCGGCACACAGACCATGTCCTTGGTGATGAACCCGGTGATACGGTCCATCTGCGAGCAGAAACGGCTATCGTTGGCGGCGTCCAAGACTGTGAGCGGAACGCCGTGCTCGGCCACCCAGCCGGCAATTCCCTCTCCCCTCTTCAGCCTTATCAGTTTGAGGATTTCTCCTTGCTTACCGGCAGTCACCTCGAAAAACAGCTCTTTTGCCTTCTCATCGATGAGAATGAGGCAGCCCGCCTCCGCTGCAACAAGCATGACTGCCGCCTCAATGGCCCGTTCGCGCACCTGGCGGGCATCAAGGGTTGAACTTATCAGCGCAGCCATTTCCATGACCGTATCGAGTTTACCGGATACCATGGGAACTCCTTTCATCTGTCGGATATTGAGTGTCAAAGTAACAGATTCAGGTGGTCATAATAATACCCCGATACGGGTAATTTTGGGGTAGCGGCAAAAAAGACAATGCCTCCCTGGTGCCATGGAACAGCTAACACCAACCCCCCTCAGTCCCCCTTTAGGCCCCAGAGGGTCCTTATCCAAGGGGAGACTTCAAGGCTTCCCCCCTTAGTTAAGGACCCTCTGGGGCCTAAAGGGAAATTTAGAGGG
>JANNLB010000305.1:0-3493 GCA_031396605.1 Geobacter sp.
GATTTTGAGCAGCCAGCGGGTTTTTTCCGGCAAGGGCCCCGAATTTTGATGGATTTCAGTTCCCAGATTTTCATGGCCTGCGTAAACATTCGGATAATCTTCCTTGAATTTTGAAAAAATATCATGGATGTCTTTCATTGAATTTCTCCCCTCGTCCAAAAATAGTGGCAATAGCGCTCGCATCATTTAACAGGTCGTCGCTATAGTACCAGACCATACGTATATTTCAATAAGTCAAAGCATCTTTGTGCTGCGGCGATGGTAAAAAGGTGTTTTCGTATATTGATTGGAGAGAGGAGAGAAGAGAGCAGAGAACATCTATGGAAATTGCTTTGGCGGGATCTGCGTTTACTCAGACATTATAGACACCGAGGATCGCTTCCAGCACCGCACCGCCCAGCGCCCTGGCCTTTTCCGAAATAGTGTCGCAATACCCAGCTTCACCCCTCGGGTCAACATCCCCGATTTTGAGCCCTTCTGAGACTGTAGAGCCGGGCCTGATAAGGCCGCGCAGGATGCCATCGATCTGTGCGGCAACCTCGGACGTGCCGATCCTGCCGATGATCTCGCCTTTGCGGACAAGATCGCAAATCCGCTTCTCCGTAGTGAAGAGGCCGTCTGACGGAGCGCGCAGGACCCGTTCTGCAGTGTAGCCGTTGATGGTGCCGGGGATGCCTGTGTTTGCCTCCGCCATGCCGACAGAAATCAGCCGTCCCAGATCGTGACCACGGTTGGTCTCGATCACGACATGACAATCCGTTCCGGCCAGAAAACCTGGGCCGAGTGCAATCACCAGCGGAGCATCCGCGATTAATGTACCCAGGTTGCGCTTGGCCAGGGTGGCATCTATAAACACATCTGGCCCGCAGCGGGCAACACACTCTCCCTGAGGATCAACCCGGACGGCGATCTTTCCTGCTGCCCAGGCGGCATCACGTTCCGCATTGTCAACAACCCTGACCGCTTCGATCCCTTCCACAGTCATGCTGCTTTTATGAACAGCTTCACAAAAGGAGACTAACCGTCTGACGGCAAGAGGGGAGGGTGTTTCCAGCATCAGGATACGTCTGAAGTTGGAGCGATAGAGCCGGCAGGCGATGCCAGTGGCCTGCTCGCCGGCGCCCTTGATGATAATGACGCGATCCTGCAGCCGGACAGGCATGTCACTCACGTCCGTAATAGGTGGCGAGCAGTTGGCTGGCGATGCTGATAGCGATTTCCTGCGGGGAATTCCCTCCGTTGTTATGGCCGACGGGGCAGTGAACCCGTGAGAGGTCGAGTCCTTTACCCTCGAGGTTCTTTTGTACGCCGGCCCACTTCCCCTTGCTGCCGATCATGCCGACAAAGCGGGCGGGGTGGGGCAATACCTCTTCCAGCACCTGCTGATCAACCGTGCCGTTAAAGGTTACGACCGTTACGAATGTTCGATTGTCGCACCAGGCAGCATTTTGAATAAATTCACTCCAGTGGCTGTGGTGCCGAATGACACTGCCGGGGATGGCGGGAGCATTGATCCATTCTTCCCGTTCATCAATCAGATGGATGCGGAAGGGGGTCCCTTCCAGAACCCGGCACAGAGACTGGCCGATATGACCGGCGCCGAACAGGTACAGACAGGGGTTGTTGTTGATCAGTTCCATATAGAGCTCCATGGTCCCTCCGCAGGCGGGGAACTCCCCCCTCTGCTGCAGTGGAATATTCGAGGTAATGCCATGCATTTCGTCCAGGCACTTACGGGCATCTTCGAGTGCGTAATATTCAGGTACACCGCCCCCGACCGTTCCGAAAAATGTCCCGTCCGGCAGGACAATCATCTTGGCGCCATGCTTGCGCGGGGTCGAGCCGGTACTTTTGGTGACCGTCACCAGCACGGCCAGCTGATTCTGACGGCGCAGTTCATCGAGTTTGCCAATCCAGTCCCACATAGTCTCTAAACTCCTTACGTATCAGAAAAAAACCCCGAAACCCTTACGGGTACGGGGCTTTACATTACTGAGCCTTTTCTGCGGTGTCAAGAGTCTTTTCTGCTGTTTCCCGCTCACGCTTTTCCTTGAGGGCCCGCCACACCTTCTCGTAGGTGAGAGGCAGACTGTTCACCCGCACCCCCATGGCGTCGAAGATGGCATTGGAAAACATCCCCAGGGTCGGATTGGTGGCCCCTTCGCCGACTTCCTTGGCCCCCCATGGCCCACTGGGCTCGTAGGTATCGAGTACCTCCGACTCAATGGGAGGCATATCCATTGCGGTCAGCATCCGGTAGTTGGCCAGTTCCGGATTCAAAATCCTCCCCTTGTCGTCGAAGAGCACTTCTTCCCACACGGATTCACCCATTCCCATGAACAGGGCGCCATGCACCTGGCCATGCAACAGTCGCGGGTTGATCACCTTGCCGCAGTCATGCACATCCCAGATGCCAAGTACAGATATTTCGCCGGTTTCCGCATCGATCTGCACCTCGCCGACCTGAGCGCCAAAACTATAGGCTGGAGATGTTCCGACCGCTGCACCCTTGAACGTGCCTCCCAGTTTGGGTGGGGTGTAGACACCCTTGCCGAGCAACGGTCCCTTAAGGACGAAATGTTTGCGTGCCACCTCCTGGAAGGTGAGAGTCTTCCCCTCGCGGGACTTGGAGAAGACAATACCGTCGTCGCAGTCGAGGTCGTCGGCAGGTAGAGAGAGCATGGCAGAGGCCAGGTCGAGGATCTGCTTCTTGATCTCTTCACCAGCCTGTTTGACGGCTAATCCGGACATATAGGTCTGACGGCTGGCGTAGGCCCCGAAGTCGAGCGGGGTGATCTCGGTATCCGCCGCGATGATCTTCATATGCTCGTAGCGGTAGCCCATCCCCTCGGCCGCCATCTGACACAGCACTGTGTCCGAACCCTGACCGATTTCGACAGCCCCGGTATAGAGGGTGGCTGCCGTACCGTCCTCATTGACCCTGATAAAGGCCGACGCGTGGGGCATGTCGGTACGATAGATCGGATAACCGGCGCCGGTAACAAAACTTCCCGTAGAAACCCCGATTCCTCGGCCCGGAATCCGGTTTTTCTTCTTCTCGTCCCAGCCCGACATCTCCCGCGCACGTTCCAGACACTCACGCATATGGCATGAAGTGATCTTGAAATCGTTGGGAGTGACTGTATTAGATCGCCGGGCGTTGAGAATCCGTATATCCATCGGATCAATCCCAAGATCCTTGGCAACGTTGTCAAGGTGACTCTCAAAGGCATACTTTGGCTGGGGGGCACCATGTCCGCGCTGGGCTCCGCAGGCAGGCAGATTGGTGTACACCCGGTACATGTCGAATTTGTAGTTGTCGAACTCGTAGGTCAGCGGCAGCAGCGCACCGGCGTAGTAGGCGCTGGCAATCCCCAGACTGGTATAGGCGCCGCCATCCATCTTGAAATTGGCATGGGCAACAAGAATCTTGCCGTTCTTGTCGACACCGGTGGTGATCTCCATGTGCTGGGCGTGACGGCCACGGTTATGG
>JANNLB010000043.1:0-30041 GCA_031396605.1 Geobacter sp.
CATGAACTGCTGATCTACCAAAATAGAACATTTATCCGATGAATACAAAATCCGGGAACATGTTACACTTCTCTCATCTCAAGTCAACGTGATATAATGTCGAAACTGGCGTGCAATACCTGCCTGCCCTGCGATTACTTACCTGAACCCTTCTCGCTGATCGCTTGAAAACAAACGTCTTGACGCTGTAGCGTCATAACGCTAATATATACACAGGAGGTACGAGCCATGGGCGCACTTACCAAACGGGCAACCGTATATTTTGATCCGGCCATGCACCGGGCACTGCAACACAAAGCACTGGACACATCCCGATCTCTTTCCGATGTCGTCAATGATGCGGTTCGTCACGCTCTGGCCGAGGATGCCGAAGACCTGGCAGCCTTTGAAGAACGAATCAACGAGCCGCTGCTGTCCTACGAAGCAGTTCTGAAAGAGCTGAAGGCCAATGGCCGTCTATAGCATTTATTTAAAAGATTCTGTCAGGAAAGATCTGGACTCCATCCAGAAAAATGACTTGCAACGGATCATGGAGCGAATCGGCGCCCTTGCCGAGAATCCTCGCCCCGTTGGTTGTGAAAAGCTTTCCGGCCAGGAAAAGTACCGCATTCGCCAAGGGAATTACCGCATTATTTACTCGATACAGGATACCCAACTGACTGTCTGGGTGGTCAAAGTCGGCCATCGCCGTGAAGTGTATCGAATCTAAGTTTTTCCCTCTCTACCCCCGCACCCGCCACCAGCTCGGGCCTGAACCCTCCCGCAAAATCGATAACGCACATGCTCCTGAAATGGGGGTGGGGGCCGCAGGCAACCCCCGCGACGGTGAAAGCCGTGCTGAAGGTGTTCTTGCGATGCCCCCGGCCCGGCACCGCATCGTCCACGATCAGCTGCATGACCATTTCCCTGGGATCTTCGGGACCATAGCCGATGTTTTCGGCTATGCTCTTTTCCCATTGCCCCTGCCGTTCGATCCGTTCCCGCATCCCGCAGCTCTCCCTGCCGACATGACCGGTGTCGCCGGAGAGGCCCTGTTCCCCTGCCAGATCGGCCGCGGCGGCCGCAAGCCCGTCCGACCAGGAGAGCGGCGACAGTTTTTTTTGGCGGAGAAGAAATTTGATCGCTTCATCAACAGCCTTAATCCCCTCGCTGGTCTGAACGCGGGTAGTACTGTCCGGCAGATGATAGGATTTTCCCCGGAACCGGCCACGTAACTCGCGCAGAAAACCGGCATAAACCTGCGGTTTGCTGCGGGCCAGATTGATCTCCGCCAGCACCCGCACGCCCAGGCTTTGTTCCAGCGCAATCGCCGGGGTTGCAAGCGCAAGCAGCACGCAGATTGACAGATAAAATAATCTCATATTTCGTAACCGCCCATGAAAGGAATGAATACTGTCTGCAAATTATTATTCAGCGATCACTGTTTTCCTGATAGTAGACCGTCATGCACTCCAGCTCCAGCGCAGCCAGGCTGCCCATGCCGGGCAATCCGCCGAAGACGCAGCCGTTGTCGAGCATGATCTTGTTGCTCTTCAGCGATGCTTCGACCTCTGCTCGCGAAACCGGCGTATGGCCGCAGATCAGCCGCCGGCCACCGATGCGGCGGCGGTCAACAAAACCGGATCTGCTCCAGAGCATGGCGCTGATATCGTCAAAAGGATTCGGCGGATCGAAATTGAGCCCGGCATGGACGATGACGAAGTTGTCCAGCAGGATATAGAGCGGAAGGGAATCCAGAAAATTCCGGTAGATGCGGGGGATGTCGCCGGGACCGTCGGCCTGAAAGCTTTCCAGCGTGTTCTGTCCACCGTTGGCTTTCCACAGGCTCAGGTGGAAATGATCATCACCGGCCTGCAGGAACATCTCCTCATGGTTGCCGCGAACAGCGCCGACAGACAGGCCGCGCCCACTGAGTTCGAAGATAAAATCCAGCACCCCCTAGCTGTCCGGTCCCAGGTCGATCAGGTCTCCCAGAAGGTAGATGCGGTCGTTGGGGACGGGACGGAGTGATTCATCGACCAGCCGCCGCAGCGTGGCGGCAGAGCCGTGGATGTCACCGATGACAAAAGTTCGCGGAGGCATTGCTGCTCAACCAATCACAGAGAAGGGAGCTCGCGGCGACCGGCGATCCACGAAGATGCGCTCAACCGGGTGGTCGGCATGTCGTTTTTCACTTCCCTTGATCATGAACCGGCTCCTTTCCTCTGTTCAGACAACCTGCAGCACAAAGCACTTCAGATATTCCGACTCCGGAAATGACAGCAACACCGGATGATCCGCTGCCTGTGTACAGGTTTCTACCAGCCGCACCTCGCGCTTTGCCAGGCGGGCAGCCTGGATCAGCATGTCGCGGAACGCCTCTCGCCCCATATGATGCGAGCAGGAGCAGGTGATCAGGTAGCCACCCGCCTCCAGCAGTTCCAATGCACGGCGGTTAACTGTCAGATACCCCTTGGTCGCCTCGGCGATGTTCTTGCGGCTTTTTACAAAGGCGGGGGGGTCCATCACGATCACCCCGAAACGGCGCCCTTCCTGATGGAGCGAGCGGAGCCGCTCGAAGGCATCGCACTCCTCGAACTTCACCCGGTCGGACACTCCGTTCAGTTTGGCATTGCGGCCGGCTTGTTCCACGGCCCGCGCCGAGATATCGACACCCAGCACCGACTGTGCCCCGAACGATGCGGCATGCACCCCCCATCCGCCTGTGTAGCAGAAGCAGTCGAGCACACTCTTCCCGGCGCTGATCTCCCGCAGCAGCAGATGGTTCTGCTTCTGATCCAGAAAACCGCCGGTCTTCTGACCTTCCCGCAAATTTACCTGAAAGCGGAGGGCACTCTCTTCCATCTCGACCGTTTCCGGTATTTCCCCCCACAACAATTCGACCTGTTCGTCCAGCCCTTCCAGCTTGCGAACGCTCACATCGTTACGGGCAATGATTCCGAGCGGTTCAAACACCTTCCGCAGCACCGCCACGATCAGTTCACGACGACTGTCCATGCCGCTTGACAGCAGCTGCAGCGACAGGTAATCGCCGTATCTGTCCACCACCAGTCCTGGGAGAAAGTCGCTCTCGCCATAGACGGCACGGAAGGTGGCCAACCCGGGGTAGCGTGTCGTGCGGTGAGCCAGAGCGGCGGCAATACGCCCTTCGAAGAACTCAAAAGTGTCGATATCCTCCTTTTGCCGCGAAACCAGCCGGAAGGCGATCAGCGATTGCGGGTTGTAATGACCGACGCCGATGAAGATACCGGCCGCGTCATACAGCTCCGCTACGGTACCGGCGGAACGATCCCCCGCGACCTCGCGAATCTCGTTGCTGAATACCCAGGGGTGTCCGGATTTGATGCGGCGCTCTTCGTTTCTGTTGAGTGTGATTCTGGTCATCAGGCATCCTTTTCTCGTGCAACTATCTGCAAGATTTGAGTTATTTCCGCTATCAGACTTGACAGCCAATGGTAATCCCTTGTACACCATTATGGCGAAAATTACTTTCACAAACAGCAGAGGAACATACATGGTTGATCCTGGAATACTGCTCATGTTTTTTACCACTTCCATCCTGCTGGCTCTCTCCCCAGGTCCGGACAACCTGTTTGTCATGACCCAGGCCGCCCAGCAGGGGCGAAAAGCTGGTCTGCTCGTCACGCTGGGGCTCTGCACCGGGCTTCTGTTTCACACGGCAGCGGTGACCTTCGGGCTGGCGGCACTCTTCAAAGCTTCGGCAGTGGCCTTCACCGCTCTGAAGTTTACCGGAGCCGGATACCTGCTCTATCTGGCGTGGCTTTCTTTCCGGGCCGACACTGTAACCGGACCGGCAACCGCTCCTGACCGTCTAAACGGTGCAGCACTCTACAGGCGCGGCATCATCATGAATATCACCAATCCCAAGGTGTCAATCTTTTTCCTCGCTTTTCTGCCTCAGTTTGCCGATCCGGCCAAAGGCCCCATGTCCGCGCAGTTCCTTCTGTTGGGAGGAGTTTTCATCATCGCCACGATCATTGTCTTCGGCGCGATCAGCATTCTGGCTGGAGTTTTTGGGGAGCGCTTCCGGGGGTCGGCTTTTGCCCAGAAGGTTCTTAATCGTGCTGCAGCAGGAATCTTTGCCGGGTTGGCATTGAAACTGGCATTGGCGCAGCGCTGATGACAGCCGCTACCCTTTACATAATCGCCACACCGATCGGCAATCTGGAGGACATAACCTATCGGGCCGTGCGGATCCTCGGGGAAGTTGATCTGATTGCGGCCGAGGATACCCGGCACTCCCTCAAGCTGCTCAATCACTTCGGAATATCCAGGCCGCTGACATCCTATTTTGACCACAATCAGCAGTTCAAGGGTGAGCGTATTCTGAATGCGCTGCGACGAGGGAAATCGGTGGCGTTGATATCAGACGCCGGCACCCCCTGTATCTCCGACCCCGGCTACCAACTGGTTCGTGATGCTGTTGCGGAAAACATCCCGGTGGTTCCGATTCCGGGCGCCTGTGCCGCTATAGCGGCCCTTTCAGCCTCCGGCCTGCCGACCGACACGTTCACCTTTGCCGGTTTTCCACCCTCTCGCCAAGGGAAGCGCCGCACATTTCTATCCGGGATGAGCGCCCTGCCCGGTACATTGGTGCTGTACGAAGCACCCCATCGATTACTGGAAACTCTGGGCGATATTCGCGAAGTGCTGGGAGAGCGGCAAGTGATAGTTGCCCGCGAACTTACCAAGATGTTTGAAGAGTGTATCCGCGGCAGCGCCTCAGAGGTTATTGCAGCTGTTTCGCAGGGTATTGTGCGCGGTGAGGTGGTCGTTTTGATTGCGCCGGGTGAAGTTGCGCTACAGGAGACCGAGCCGCTGGAGGAGGTGCTCCGCCGCTTAATGGCCTACGGAACCCTCACAATCAAGGACATGGCAAAGCAAGCGGCAGTTATTTCAGGAGTTTCCCGCAGCGAAGCGTATAGTGAAGCGCTGAGATTAAAAAATGATGCCGATTGAGTTGGAAAGCAAACAGGATGGCGGAAGGCGACGTTGTAACAGCCTTCCGGCATACACACACTTTTTAACTTCCTGACAGTCCCTATGCTCTTTACAGGCCGATTCAGGTTGCAAGCCTGTGCGTCACTGTGATAGTAAAGAGGCATGAGCGAAGAAAAAGTAGTCCCCGTAATTGAACATCTCGTTGAACTGCGCAAGCGACTGATCGTCATAGTTATCGCCGTGGTGGTCGGGATGGGCGTGGCCTGGAACTTCTCCGGCGATCTTCTCAAATTTCTCGAAAAACCATTGACCGGCAAAACCTATTTGACCGAGATCAAAAAGGATGTCTATCTCAAGGTCAAAGAACTTGCCCCGTCGATGTACATCCGCTTCAAGCTTGACCAGGAAATCAACTCACCTCAGAAAAAACATCCACTCAACTATAGCGCCCCTCTGGAACCTTTCTTCATCCAGTGCAAGATCTCGATGCTGGCCGGCTTTGTCCTGGTTTTACCGATCGTTTTCTATCAAGTCTGGTTATTTATCGCCCCCGGACTGATCCGGAAAGAACGAAGGCTGGTGGTTCCTTTTGTAGCGGCTGCTACGCTGACCTTCTGTATCGGCGCCATGTTTTTTTTGATCGTTATCTGGCCGGTAATCATCAATTTTTCTCTGTCGTATGAGGCCGAGGGGCTGCAAAGCTGGTTCAACATCAGCGCCTACGTTAATTTTTGCCTGCGGCTGATTCTGTTGTTCGGCTTGATCTTCGAACTGCCGGTACTGGCCTTTATCCTGGCCCGGTTCGGAATAGTGAGCTATCAGTTTCTGGCGCCCAAACGGAAATACGCACTGCTTGCCAGTTCGATCATATCAGCCTTTCATGCGGATCTGATAACTATGTTTGTCATCATGATCCCGCTCTATCTCATGTATGAAATAAGCATCTGGGTGGCGTTGATCTTTGGCAAGAAGAAGGCCCGGATCGAAGACGAACTCCCCGAAACGATACAATAAAACGGCATGATAAATCTGTTGACAATTTCTGCGAAAACTCCTAAAAGAGGATGTATAAAGTCTTTTTGGTGCGTTAGAGGTTATCTTCTGTGTTTTTTTGTATGTGTAAGAATGATTCTGCGGTTTATTTGTAGAGATTATTTTGCGAACGTACTCATCCCGTTTATAGGGGTCGGCAGAAAATGTCTTCTTTAACGCATTTATTTTGTTTGGGAGGGCTGGGGGGTTTGAATGATGGAACTTACTCGTAAAGGAGAATATGCAATCAGGGGCATCGTCTATCTGGCAGGAAAGCCGCTCGACAAAGTCTGCCTGCTGAGCGATATCGCCGCCGCTGTTGATGTCCCGCCCACATTCCTAGCCAAGATATTCCAGCAATTCAGTAAAATAGGCTTGGTCAAGTCGTTCCGGGGTACCGGTGGCGGTTTTATGTTGGGGCGCGCACCTGAAAACATTACGCTGCTGGAAGTCGTAGAAGCTGTCGAAGGGCCGATCATTCCGAACCGGTGCGTTGTCAATCCAACCGACTGCGGACGCTCCGGTTACTGTAATGTTCATCCAGTATGGAAGCAGGTTCAAGAGAAAGTTCGCGGGGTGCTGGATGGAGTTACCCTCAAAGAGCTTGCCGCGGAGGGCAAATAACACCCAACACACCGATTCTGTTGCATTTTATTTGAATTAAGTTGACACCTGCCGAATATCCATATATTGTCCGGCCATCTTGTACAGAATTTCCAAAGTCCCTCAAACGGGATTTTGGCATTTTAGCAAGTTAGTTAAGTTATTTTCTGCGTATTTACTGGCAGATAATAACTTCGTTAACACGCTTATCCTGTTTATCAGGGACAGGGACAAAATAACTCAGAAAGGAGCATCCCGCCGGAGATATGCCCTCGCAGTTCGTGGGCAACGACGCCGCTCCGGCAAAGCCGATACAACTTCCCTACTCTTTTATTATGCGAAAAAAAATTATCTATCTGACGTGTATGCTGTTATTGACAGCGTGCGAGAACGCCCCGTTCAAACTTGCAGGAGCCCAATCGACCACTTCGCTGGCCACCGAACCATCCATCTTTGACAGCAGCAACTTCTCTCTTATCCAGCGAAAAAAACAGCAGGCCGTTATCGAGTCTGCATTCTCCCGCAGAACTTCACCGGAACGGGCTCAGCAGTTGGCGGCCATCTGTTTTGACAAAACAGCCGGCACTGTTTTCATGCCGTTTGATCTGGCTGAAATCGCACTGGCTGAAACCGGCGGTCACCGGCTCTCCGCCCGGGCCGTTTCATCACACGGGGCTCGTGGAGTCTGGCAGTTGATGCCACGCCGTGCACGCAGCCACGGTTATACACCCGACGATATGCTTGACGATAGTAAATGCGCCGAAGCGGCTGTCTGCGAGCTCTATACCAAACTTGACATGGCTCAGGGAGACCTGGAGCGAGCCAAAAAGTATTATTGCGGACAAGGGCCGCAGGCAACTGCTTATATGAAAAAGATTCGAATCATTCGAAGGGAGATGTTGGCGGAACTCAACATCCAAAACGATAAACTGGCCTTGGCGGACCAGGCGTCGAGAATCCGTTGAGCTGAGTTCCACCCCCTGTTACGGATATGCCCCGGGCTGTCGGAACAGGTGTTTTTTCTTGATATGAAAGCAGCCGCTCTGCTATAGTCGGGCGGCTTTTTTTGTTGATGATATCGGATACCGATAGGAGTTTTTGTGGAGAGAGGGAAATACTCCAACAGTTCGACCGGCCTCACCCTTCGTGCCAAGATGGTATTTCTTTCTGCGTCGGCGTTTGTCGGTATCCTGCTGGTTGGCGCAATCAGTCAGTTCATGATGAATGAAGTCACCATTGGCGGCTCCGTCTACCGATATATTCAAAAAGACAAGGATGCTCTCGAAAGCATTGCCCTGCTGAAGGCAGACCTTTTTCAAATCAACAGTGAAATGCAGAGCTTCATGCATAAAGCGGATCCCGCCACTACTCAGAAAAACATAGCAACCATAACAAACCTCACAAATGACATTGAACTCCAGTTCGGCATCGCTCTGGAGTCGGTGGCCTCACCAGGAAAGCATGACGCCATTAACAAAGCAAACGCCATCTGGAAGGAATATCAAAAAACGCTGCTGAATGAGGTACTGCCTGCTGCAGCCAAGGGAGATGTGCAAACGGCCGGCAATCTCATGGCAGGAATTCAGGCGGAGCGATTCAGTACGTTCAGCAAGGCCGTAGTAAATATGGTTGACCGGATCCGGCAGGATGTCAGCGGCACCGAAGAGCAGGTCGCGACCAGTATCAGAATAAAAACAGTCGGCGCCGCGACCCTTACTCTTGTTATTATCGGGCTGATCGCCCTCTTCTCATATTTTATTACAACTTCAGTTACCAGACCGCTCAGAAGATGTGTCGATTTTGCCAAAGCAATGGCTGGCGGCAGACTGGATGCCCGTCTTGAAGTGAGCGGTGGCGGAGAGGCTGCCGATCTGGCACATGCGATGAACATTATGGCCGAAAACCTCCATAGCATGGTTTCCCGCATCAGTTCCTCCTCTGAAGTACTCACCTCCATCGACAATAATCTCGAAAATGCGGCACGTCAGGTGGTAAATTCCGCACAGATGCAGGAAAAATCTGTACGGGAGACTTCGCGGGCTGTTGTGCAAATCAACGAATCAGTGCGTGAAGTATTCGACGGAATTGATACTCTCTCAGTTTCTGCCACCGAAACATCGGCCTCGTCACTTGAGATGGCGGCCACCATTGAAGAGATTGCGATGAGTGCAGAAAAACTGGGGGAGGCTGTTGAAGAAGTCAGCTCCTCCATCACGGAAATGGCCACTTCAATCAAAGAGATCGGCACAAGCATTGTCAATTTGCTGGATGCATCGTCCACTACGGCTTCATCAATTGCCGAGATGGACGCGACTATCAGGCAAGTAGAAAAAAATGCCATGGATTCCGCAGCTATTTCAGAAACCGTCCGGGGCGACGCCGAGATCGGGAAAAACGCCGTTCTTGAAGCGATAGCCGGTATGCAGGCAATCAGAGCCTCGTCGCAGATAACCTCGGAGGTCGTTGAAACTCTCTCGTTGAGGGTTGACGATATCGGAGCGATTCTTTCCGTTATTGATGACGTTGCAGAACAGACCAATCTTCTGGCGCTCAATGCCGCTATCATAGCAGCCCAGGCCGGGGAGCATGGCAAAGGGTTTGCGGTGGTTGCCGACGAGATTCGGGAACTGGCCGAGCGTACCAGCAGTTCCACCAGGGAAATTGCGGCGGTCATCAAGGGTGTTCAGGAAGAGACGCTGAGAGCGGTGGATGCAATCAGCAAAGCCGAGGAAAGTATTACTGCGGGCGAAAAGCTGTCGCTGCGATCCGGCACCGCTCTTGAAAAAATAGTTGCCGGTGTTCAGCGTGCGGGCATTCAGGTAAGCGAGATAGCCAAGGCTACCGTCGAGCAGGCGCGAGGCAGCCAGAGCATTCGCGAAGCGATGGAACGAGTTGAAGATATGGTTGGAAGTATCGCCAATTCCGCTCGTGAGCACTCGTATGGAACCGATATGATTTCCGCCGCGGTGGAACGCATGAATGATCTCACTATCCACGTGCGTACGTCGACCCGCGAGCAGAGTAAGGCAAGTAATTTGATCGCCAGGTCAGCGGAAGATGTAACCGCCATGGTGGATCAGATTCGCGAAGCGTGCCGTTCGCAGGTTGAGAACTGTACCCTGATTTTGAAATCGGTTAACAACATTGAAGGGGCAACGGTAGCAAACAGTCAGGCGACAAAGATCATGAATGCTGCAGTTACCGATTTGACGCATCAGATTGACCTGCTTGAAAAGGAGATGACCGGTTTCAAGATATGACCGGCTGTGTGATAGTGACCATGAGTAGACTTGCAGAACGCTTCATCTCACTCCAGACAGAGCATTCCAGGGCTTTGGTTACGTTTATCACCGCCGGTGATCCGGATCTGTCTGCGACCGAAGAAATGATCTATCTGCTTGAGGAGGCCGGAGCGGATGTCATCGAGCTTGGGGTTCCTTTTTCAGACCCGATGGCTGACGGGCCGACCATTCAGCTCTCATCGGAAAGAGCTCTGGCTTCCGGCACGACACTCCACGGCATTCTGGAGGTCGTAAAAAAGGTCCGCATCCGCTCACAAATACCTGTTATTTTAATGGGATACCTTAATCCTGTTCATGCATACGGATTCGATAGTTTCTGCCGGGATGCTGCAGAATCGGGAGTCGATGGCGTCCTTCTGGTGGATATGCCGCCGGAAGAATCTCGTGAGCTGACCGTGCCGGCCCGGCGTTACGGGCTGGATGTGATTTTTCTGCTTACGCCTACCTCTGATGCCGCGCGCATATCTGCGGTAGATCGGCTTGGCAGCGGTTTTGTGTATTATGTAACGGTAACCGGGGTAACGGGAGCAAGGACCTCCGTCTCTGGTACTCTGGCAGATGAGCTGGCCCGGGTGAAACAGACCATATCGCTCCCTGTCATGGCAGGATTCGGCATATCCACCCCGTCTCAGGCAGCCGAAGTAGGACAACTCGCAGACGGTGTTGTCGTCGGCAGTGCCATTGTCAAACTATTCGAACAGTATAGTGGAGAAGAGCTGAAACAAGAGCTGAGGCGGTATGTCACCCTTTTGAAAGATGCCCTCCGATAGATTGTGTTATTGCCTCCCCTAGCGCCCAGGGAGGGGGAACATTAAATAATATACTGAATTATTGTAGCGAATTTAATGTTACAAAATACGCGAGGTTTCCCATGAGCTGGTTTACCAAGGAAAGAGTTGGTATAGAAAAATCAGGCCGCAATAAAGTCACGTTTCCCGATGGCATGTGGGTCAAGTGTCCCGGCTGCTCCGAAGCACTGTTAAGCAAGGATATCGAAGCAAATCTGCAGGTCTGCCCGAAGTGCGGCCACCATTATCGTATTTCCGCACGCAAGCGTCTTGAAGCCCTTCTGGATGGCGGCGTCTGGAAGGAATATGATGCCGATGCGACATCCGTAGATTTTCTTGAATTTAAAGATGCCAAAAGCTATCAGGAACGCATTGACGCCGCTCTGGCAAAGGGTGGGGCAAAGGATGCGGTTATCTGCGTTGAAGGAGCAATCGAAGAGCTCCCGGTACAGGTTTCCTGTTTTGATTTTTCCTTCATGGGGGGGAGCATGGGGAGCGTGGTTGGGGAAAAGATTACCCGCTCTATCGAACGCGGTCTGCAGAAACTACAGCCGGTGATTATCATCTCCGCTTCCGGCGGGGCTCGCATGCAGGAGAGCATCCTCTCACTGATGCAGATGGCCAAGACGTCTGCGGCCCTGGCAAAACTTAAAAGTACCGGCATCCCGTTTGTGTCACTGCTGACCGACCCTACGACCGGTGGCGTTACCGCCAGTTTTGCCATGCTGGGAGATGTCAATATCGCCGAACCAAAAGCGCTGATCGGATTTGCCGGACCACGCGTTATCGAGCAGACTATCCGTCAGAAACTGCCGGAAGGATTTCAACGGGCGGAATATCTGCTGGATCATGGTATGATCGATGCGATTATTCCTCGTACTGAAATGCGCTCAAAAGTTGCTTCTATTCTGAAAATGCTGCATCGTCCTGCTGCCTGACATGCCTCTGACAGATGTGCTGAAAAGGCTTTACGCCCGTCGGCGCTTTGGTATACGGCCAGGCGTCGACAGGGTCGGCAAGCTGCTCGAGCGTCTGGGCAATCCCGAAAAACAGTTTCGCACGATTCACGTCGCCGGCACAAACGGCAAAGGTTCCACATCCGCCTTTCTCTCCTCTCTCCTTCTCCACGCAGGGCAGAACGTTGCACAGTTCAGCTCCCCCCATCTGGTGCGTTTCACTGAGCGTTTTCGCATAAACGGCAGCGAATATTCCGCTGATAAACTGGCAGGAAGCCTCGATATCGTGCTGAAGGCGGCCTCTGAAGATGCTACTTTTTTCGAGATAACAACAGCACTGGCAGCGTTCGTTTTCTGCGAAGAACGAATTGACATTGCCGTCATGGAGGCGGGAATGGGCGGTCGTTCCGACGCCACGGCCGCTTTTCATGGTGAGATGACGGTACTTACTCCGATATCCCTCGACCATGCCGAATATCTCGGTTCAACTCTCGAGGAAATTGCCCGAGAGAAGGCCGGAATCATGAAACCCGGCGCGCCGGTCATCAGTGCGGAACAACCTTATGCAGTGCGCCTGATAATTGAAGAGCAGAGTCGCGCCGGGAAAAGTATTCTGAAGACACTCGAGAAAGATTTTTCTGCCGGCAGGAACAGTGACCGCTCCTTCGACTACCATGGCATGCGCAGGACTTTGGCGAAGCTTACACCCGGCTTGGCAGGTCGATATCAATCAGGTAATGCCGCCGTTGCGCTCGCGGCGGCAGAGGTTCTTGAAACCAGCGGCATGGCCTTCACCCCTTCAGCCTTGCGGGAAGGTATTGCAGCGGCATATTGGCCGGGCCGGATGGAACTGGTACCGGGGACTCCGCCGCTGCTGCTGGATGGGGCGCATAACCCTGCCGGCGCTTCTGCGCTGGCGGATGCACTGCAGGAGTATTCATACTCACGGCTGCTGCTGGTGACCGGGGTGTGTGATGACAAGGATATCGCCCGGATATATGCGCCACTGATTCCGCTTGTCGATGAAGTTTTCACGGTAACTCCCGCTGTCGAACGAGCCTTGAGAGATACTGAACTTTCACGTTTTTTTCTCGAACACACGATCGCAGCCCGCCCGTGCGGCTCTGTTGTGGAGGGAGTGAACAAAGCCCGCAGTTGTGCAGCCGAAGGCGATCTTATTCTGGTCTGCGGTTCCCTGTTTGTGATTGGTGAAGTCAAGGCCTGGCTCGAACAGGTACATTACACCGGAATAAGAGGCTGATTGTTTCAATGGCATTCATAAACTATCCAGCCCCTTCAAAACGGGATCCGTTAGTTAGCGAAGATATTTCCCGCAGAATATTGCCGGCAATGACTGCCGGCTTATGTATGTTGTTTTGCTTTCTCTGTTTTTTGACATCCCCTATGGCTGCGGAGATATCGCCACTTTCCGATGAAAACATTCATATCAACGCCGACCGCATGAACCAGAGCCTGACAGAGGGGGTTTACACGGCAGAAGGAAATGTGGTCGTTTTGTGGAAGGGGCTGAATCTTGTCGCCGATCGAGCCCGCTATGCTGCTGCAACCCATATGCTGTATGCAAACGGTTCGGTTGTCATGTCGAAAGGACCTGCTGTCCTGAAGGGTGATACACTGGTACTGAATATGGATACCGGCCGGGCAGAAATGGATGCAACGCTGTTTACGATTCCCGAATCAGGCATGACAATCTCCGCCGAAAAACTTATCCGGATAAGCGAAAGCGAATTCAGTGCGATTTCTACGGAGCTGACCACCTGCGACATGCCTGATCCAAGCTGGAAATTCGGCGCAGATAATCTCACAGTCAATCTGATGGGGTATGCGACGGGGCGCAACGTCATCTTCTACGTAAAAAATATTCCGGTACTCTATCTTCCCTGGATTGCTTTTCCGGTGGTGCTGGAAAAAAGATCGGGGCTCCTTTTCCCCCGCTTAGGCTACTCGGAGAAGAGGGGGATGCAGATTGATATTCCGGCATACTGGGTGATCTCGCCCAGCCAGGATCTCCAGCTGGACCTCGATATAATGACACGGCGCGGTGTAGGGACCGGATTTGATTATCGCTACATTCGAACTCGCGGGAGTGAAGGACATATCAGCACATACCAGATCTACGATCAACTTGATAATCGGTGGCGCTGGCAGCTGGCCCAGGAGCATAAAGAGATTTTTTCCCGTGACGCAAATCTGCGTATGGCGGTCAATGCCACCAGCGACCGGACTTTTTTGAATGATTTCGGTGAAAAGAGCGGCGATTACAATCGTCAATCGAGTGATACAACAATCAACACTCTGAAAACGTGGCAGAATTATGCCGCTATTTCATATCTGCGCTATAACGAAGATCTCTATGCCACAGATAACCGGGCAACCCTCCAGACTCTGCCCTCGCTCGGCGTGGCAGCGGTTCGCCAGACTCTGTTCTCACTGCCGCTCTATTTTGATCTTGACGGTTCCGCAGATAACCTTTATCGCGAATCTGCCCCCCGGGGCCAGCGTCTGTATCTCTTTCCCCGGATTACTCTGCTTCCATTCCGGAACAGCATCATTCAGACGACCCTGTTTGCCGGTGCACATATCAGAGGCTATGCCACCGACAAACGGGACAGCAGCAGCGGAGTTCAGGCCAGTACCGGAGATCTGCTGCCGGAGGCGGGCGTTCGCCTGTCAACATCACTGACCCGCATCTACGATGCCGGGTTTCCTCATCTCAAAAAAATCAGGCACGAAATAATACCGGAATTCCGTTACAGTTTTGTCCCGGAACGCGATCAGCAGCGGCTTCCTTTCTATGACTACACTGACCGCATGATTCTCCGTAACATGATTTCACTGTCGGCTACCAGCGTGGTGAACGGCAGGTTTGTGTACGGTGATACGACTGAATATCGTGATATTTCACGAATCAGGCTGAGCGCTGATTATGCAATAGAGGGGGGACGGCGCGACCTGTCGACGCTGGTGGAGGGGCAACGCCCATGGAGTGATCTGATCATGGAATCTGATACATGGCTGACAAAACTGCTTCGGATTACGTTTGACTCCCGCTATAACATTTACGAGAGGTACCTGTCGACAGCTGTTGCAGGGGTTGAGGTTGATGACCGGCAGGGGAACTCGATCGGCGTTGGGTACCAGATGGCCCGCAACGAAGTGGAATACTTTGAGGGACGGCTCTCGACCAGGATAATCAAGCCGCTGAATCTTTCCTATACCGCCCGCTACTCGTTTGACCGAAGTGATTTTCTTGAATCGGTTTATGCCGCCGAATATCGTCATAAATGCTGGAGTGTGAACCTTGCGGTTCATCAGCGACCCGGGAACCAATCATATACGGTAAACTTCAATCTGGCAGGGTTAGGAAGTAAATAATCGAGCAGGATGGTCAGCATGCCTGATTTACCAGCTACGTTTGACACAAAAAACGGGCATCAGCCTCTGGTGCCGACGCCCGTATATAAGTTCTGCGGAAGCATATTGTTAATATTATTACATGCAAGCACCTGTTGTAATGACTATTTGTGACATTGCTTGCACTCGACTGGCCCTTTATCATTCAAGTCATGGCATGGAATGCAGAGATCGTGAGCAGCCTCTTTCCCCCACCCTGCAATTTTTCCACCTTCAGCCTTGTGACAATGAAAACATTCGCTGCCGGTATTAAGCTGGTGCTTCCAGTGTTGAAACGGTAACGGCGACGATCCCGTCTTCATATTAATGACATCAGGTCCGGCACCTTTAGAGGCATCAGCATGGACGGCCGAATAAACTATGAAGTTGGACAGAAGAACTGCCAACAACAAAATTTTCTTCATAATGTGAGAACTCCTTTGATACCTGACAGAAGTATAATTCATAGTAGTCATTCCAACTTCAATACTATTTTTATTTTTTTATCGTGGACTCTTCAACAATAGCGTTGTACTTGTATCCGCCGCCAAAATCCTTATCCTTGGCAAGGACACCGCTTACCGTGACGACATCATCCACATCAGCCATATCCTGTGAGGTACAGACAAGGTTATGGTTCTTTTTGGCCTGAGTTCCGGTTCCATCCTGAATATGAATCCAGTTTTTTCCCATGATGCCGGCAGACACTTTGACGACTTTGCCTTTCACGGCGACTTTTTTCTTGTTCAATTTGCCGCTGTTGGCAAAAATTTCCTGAACGGTATATGCATTTGCTCCGGAAGCCTTGGCAACCGATATCTTGGCGTCCTTGACCGATACCGCCGACTTGCTGCCGCCGGATGCGCTCTTGCTGCCCTCTTTTGACGAGGCAGACGGATCGTTTTTCGCAGGTGTGTCTGATGCGGCAGCATCGGCGAAAATAATCTTGTCGAATTTGCGTTTAAGGCTCTTGCTCTCAAAGTCACGCATCTCCATGCCACCCTTGAAGGTCACCTGGGAACCGACCGTGATCGGAGTTGCAGTTGCTGCGACCCACACTTTCTCGCCATCTTTCTTCTGGATATAGACATAGGTGTAACCACCGCTATCCATAGTCTGCAGGACTTTCCCGGACAAAGGCTCAACCCCGGGCTGCGCAGCATTTTCTACAACTGGCGCGACCACCTTGTCGGGCATGGCCACCACAGCCGTTACGGAACAGAGTGCAATTACGCAGGAAAGTGACAGTATAAGGTTTTTTTTCATGAATTCCCCTTTTTTTCATTTACCAACTATTTCGGTTAGACTACCATATTTAAGCACACTCGGCACTCAAAAAAAAACAGGAGCAGACATGTACAATCGACTCTACATTCACGTTCCGTTCTGCGTGGGAAAATGTCACTACTGTGCCTTTGTCTCCACTCCTCCGGAAAAAAACGAGCTCGATGAGTACCCTTCGCTCCTCCTGAATGAATTGCGGCTCCATGGCTCAGATGTTGAGCCGCTTGCATCGATCTATTTCGGCGGGGGAACCCCGTCGCTGCTGGAGCCACTGCAGCTGGCCCGTTTGCTTGAGGGGATTGCCTCTCATACAGGCGTTTCGACAGATGCTGAAATAACCCTGGAAGCAAACCCGGGCACAGTCGACGCTGTTTCCCTGAAAGCGTTCCGTGATGCCGGCATCAACCGTCTTTCTCTCGGCATTCAATCATTTGACGACCTTTTTTTGAAGAGTCTGGGACGTATTCATACGGCTGGACAGGCTGAACAGGCTTTCCGGGAAGCGCGCGAAGCCGGGTTCAAAAACATCAGCATAGATTTGATTCATTCACTTCCGGGCCAAAGCCTTGATCAGTGGCGATCAGAACTGCTGCACGCTGTTACGCTCAGCCCGGAGCATATCTCCATCTACGGGTTGACGGTTGAAGAGGGGACCCCCTTTTCGCGACTCTACCCTGCAGGCAATTCAGAACTAGCCGACGAAGACCTTTCGGCCGACATGTTTGAGCTTGCAGACGATCTGCTGACGGAATCCGGTTTTGACCATTACGAGATAGCCAACTATGCCCGCTCCGGCTTCCGGTCACAGCATAATAGCGGCTATTGGAAACGGGACGGCTACCTCGGACTGGGTGTCGCGGCGCACTCATTTCTGTGTGAGGGGAATGGTGTCCGTTTCAGTAATACTGATTCCCTGAAAGAATACCGCCGCGGGGTGATGACTGGACAGCCGACACGGGTGGACGAGCATCGATTGACGCAGAGTGATGCTCAAGCTGAATATTTGTTTCTGGGGCTGCGCCTGACAGACTGGGTGAGCATGCCCGACTTTGAACGGAAGTTCGGCCGGAACCTGGAATCTGTCCACGGCACCGCAATAACGGATCTTGTCAGGCTCGGACTCCTCACGCAAACCGGAAGCGTTCTTACGCTGACGCGCCGGGGGATGTTGCTCTCAAATCAGGTGTTTGCCAGATTTCTGTAATGGATACCGGTTCTGAACTATGAAATCTTGACAATCATGGAAGGACTGGCTTATTGTGAAATCCAATGCTGGTACTTAGAATATTGGCTGGTTCAAACGTTAATAACACGTGTATATTGCAGGTGGCGGCATCTCTGGATATTTTTCACCCCCGACTTTTATTTTCGGGGGAATTCACTCCATAGGAGGCATGTATGAAAAAAATTCTGTTGGGATTGGCATTAAGTTTGGCTGTTACCGGTTCCGCATGTGCTGGTCAGGCTTCAAGCAACACCGGGTGCGGTCTCGGATCCTTGCTCTGGGAAAACAAGGCTGACAACTCGATTGTGTTTCAAGTGCTTCAGGCCACTACAAACGGCACTTTTGGTAGCCAGACATTCGGTATCACTTCAGGAACGTCCAACTGCCAGAAACCGTCAAAGATTGTTCAGAACGAGAAGCTGATTCACTTTGTACAGGCCAATATGGATAACCTAGCACAGGATATTGCTATGGGCAAGGGCGAGAGTCTTGACACATTTGCCGAGATGCTGGGTGTTGCTCCCGGCCAGAATGCGGCTTTCAATGCAAAACTCCAGGCCAATTTCGGCAAGATATTCACCTCTGAACATATCGTTCTGGCTGAAGTAATCGACAATGCGGTAACCGTTGCCAACAACTAAATTTCGCCTTATTAAACGTAAACAGGCACACAGATATTTTTTGTGTGCCTGTTTACGTTTAATCTCCGGAAATTCGATACGCGTGGTGCATGACCTCTTGAAAAATATAACAGCTCTCTGCTCATGCCGATCTATGGCGCTTGTCATTGTGCTCATATTTGTTCCGCTCCCGGCTTCATGCCTTGAACCGGGGTATGTTGACGCTCATGTCAGCGAGGCGGTCAGCCTCAAACTTCACGAGGAACGTGGCTGGAGAGCCCTGCTCCATTACGGAAAAACCTCCACCGGTGAATACAGGAGCAAAATTGATGATATAAAATTCTTCATGTCGCCAATCGGCAGAAGTGATCCCGGAGCGGAACTTGAATCAACTTTGAGGAGTTTTTTTCAAGCTGACGCCACAGACGGCCAAAGCAGCAGGTGCAGATTTCCGGCACGCTACGCCTGGCTGACGGAACGGCTGCATATTGATCCCGCACAGCTTCCCGACGCTTCCTGTTCAGAACGGGATTCGTCGATCGCGGCTATTGACGCAAAAACGGCAGTGCTCGTTTTTCCTGTCGGCCATATCAACAGTCCCGCCTCAATGTTCGGTCACACCCTGATTCGGATCGACGGCAGCAGCAAGAGCAATCTAATCTCGTATGCAGTCAACTACTCTGCTTCACATACCGATACCAACGGAATCGTATACGCCTGGAAAGGTCTCACGGGGATGTATAAGGGGCTTTATTCCCTGATGCCGTATTATGACAAAGTGCGGGAGTATAACGACCTTGAACACCGGGACATGTGGGAATACCGATTGAATCTTACTACACCGGAAGTCAAACGAATGCTTGACCACATCTGGGAACTTCAGAATATCGAGTCTTCCTACTATTTTCTGGATGAAAACTGTTCCTACAATCTGATGTTTCTTATTGAAGTTGCCCGACCGGAGTTACAACTGACCGAAAAAACCGGCTTCTTCGTCCTCCCGTCTGATACCGTTCGAATAGCAATGGATAACGGAATAATTGAAGATGTTGCGTACCGGGCATCGCAAGGGACTAAAATCAGGAATATTCTTACGCTTCTTGACTCAAACGGGCAAAAGATTGCGTTTGACATTTCTTTTCAGGCTTACGATCCGTCACTGGTGAAAACCCTGCCGGTAACAACCATCGAGAAGATTGAAATACTTGATTTGGCCACAGGATTCGTTCAATTCAGATTCAGCCGCAATGAGATGGAAAAAGATGTGTATTCCCGCCTGTATCTCAAAATACTGAGCGAGAGAAGTAGTCTGGGTGCCGCACCGGAAGATCTGTACCGGATTGAGGAGCCGTCCCGGCCTGATGCAGGACATGGAACGACAAAATTATCTGCGGCGGTGGGCGTGCATCGAGGTGAGCTGTTCGGTGAGTTGAACGTTCGGCCTGAGTTTCATGCGCTCCTGGATCCGGATCAGGGATACCTGCCGGGAGCACAGATAAAGTTTCTCGATACGGCCGTGCGCTATGGTGGCAATTCCAGAAGTTTTTATCTGAAAACGCTTCACGTCATAGATATCGTTTCAATTTCTCCGCGAGACCTATTTTTTAAACCGCTTTCATGGAAGGTCAATACCGGTTTTGACCGCGAGATGTTACGCGACGGCAAGGAACATCTCATTTACCGGCTGAACTGCGGAGGAGGTTTTTCGTACGCATCTCCCTTCGGTGGCATCTGGTATCTGCTCGGAGAGCTCGATATAAATATCGGGCCCGAATTTCGTGCTTTTGTGACTGCCGCGCCCGGATTCAGCCTGGGTGCGGCGGAACAACTTTCTGACAGCACAAAAATGCTGCTGAACGTGGCCGGTTATTGGTATGGGCTTGGCGATGACCGTTACGTTGTAAAAGCATCTCTGGGCCTGAATCAGCGGATATCGCAAAACAACAGTCTCTCCCTTGAATCATCCCACGAATACATGAACAGCCGGCCGATTTCTGAAATTGCCCTGCGCTGGAATTATTATTATTGAACATCTGCTTCACCCCTTGCTGGGTGGAGCAACATTCTTTCCTCTTGCCACTCCCGTCAAAGCATTTATAATGTCGTCCCATGATCCCCGATCTCATCAAAGAAAACCTTGTTCAGCGCGTTGCCGACGCGGCTACCAATCGTGAGGCGGCAGTCGATGTCATGAAGGAGCTGCAGCGCCATTATGGCTGGCTGACTGATGACGCGCTTGAAGAAGCGGCAGGTCTGCTCGGCTTGTCAACTCTCCAGGTCGAGGAACTGGCCACGTTCTATGAAATGATCTATCGACGCCCGGTTGGCCGTCATGTTGTGCATGTCTGCGATTCGATCTCCTGCTGGGCTGCGGGGGGGGAAACGCTGCTGGAATCACTGTCTCGGCTTCTGGGAATTGCGCCCGGCTCTACGGCAGATGACGGCACGGTAACCCTGCTCCCCTGTTCCTGTCTCGGCAACTGCGGCGAAGCACCCTGTATGATGATCGATGAAAAACAGTATGGCCGCATGACTCCGGAAACCGGCGCGGAGGTAGTGGTTGCCTTGCGGAATAGCAGCCCTGACAGCGGTCATGCACATCCATCACTTGTCTGAATGTTTCCGGAGTGCTATGGTGCAGAACCCTACCACACCTCTGTAAGAGGACAACTACTTAGTATTGAAAAGGAGACCACGATGAAAAAAAACATTCTCTTGGCAGCAGTTGCAGTAAGCGTCAGTATGATGTCGGCTGCCGCGTTTGCAGCAGAAACCGGTGGAGAGGCGATCTTTAAAGCAAAATGTGCTTCCTGCCACCCTGATGGCGGCAATATCATTAATCCGAAGGAAACTCTCAGGGGTATCAAAGACGCCAAGAAGATCACCACAAAAATCCGCAAGGGAGGCGGCGGTATGACTGCGTTTGATGCCAAAGCCATTTCTGATGCTGACGCCAAACTGGTTGCCGACTACATCATCAAAACCTTCAAAAAGTAGACTGCACCGCCGGGGAGACTCCTGCCCGGGTGTCTCCCCGGCAGCCATAATTCATGGAACAGATCCTGCTTAAACATACCCGTGCCGGACAGTGCCTTTCTTTCGACAAATACCGGTCAACCGGTGGTTTTGAGGCGCTTGTAAAAGCGTTCACAAAGATGTCGCCCGCAGAGATTCAGCAGGACGTGATCGATTCCGGTCTGCGGGGTCGGGGGGGAGCCGGTTTTCCGACCGGCAGGAAATGGTCGTTCGTGCCGCGTGATCTGCCGGGTCCCCGCTATCTTATCTGCAACTGTGACGAGATGGAACCGGGCACCTATAAGGACCGCGTGCTGCTGGAGCGAAACCCGCATCTGCTGGTGGAGGGGATGACGCTGGCATGCTATGCCCTCGGGGTGCAGCATGCCTTCATTTTTGTGCGCTCCGGCTATGAACAGGTCGCCGGGAATCTGCGCTGTTCCATTGCCGCTGCCCACAACTCCGGTTTTCTGGGGGAAAACATTCTGGGGAGCGGCTTCAGCCTGGAACTGGACGTGCATCAATCGGCCGGACGGTATATCTGCGGAGAGGAAACCGCTCTGATCAACGCTCTGGAGGGAAAACGCGCTAATCCTCGTCCCAAACCCCCTTTTCCGGCTGTTAAAGGGTTGTGGGGGCAGCCGACCGTCGTTAACAATGTCGAGACCCTCGCCAATATTCCTTCAATCATTACCAACGGCCCGCTCTGGTGGAAAAACAGGGCGGCCACCCCCGAAGCGGCCGGCACCAAGCTGTTCTGCGTCAGCGGACATGTCGTCAATACCGGCTGTTTCGAGCTCCCGCTCGGCACGACCCTGGGCGAAATCATCGACGGCCCCTGCGGCGGCATGCGCCCCGGCAGCCGTTTCAAGGCCTGCATTCCGGGAGGGGCCTCAACACCATACTTCACCGGCGCTCATAGGGACGTGCCGATGGATTTCGACCCGGTGGCCAAAGCCGGCTCACGTCTCGGCACGGGCGGCATTGTCGTTTTCGACCAGACTACCTGCATGGTGGCGGCCACACTCAATCTGATCCGTTTTTTTGCCCGTGAATCGTGTGGCTGGTGCACCCCCTGCCGTGAGGGGCTCCCCTTCGTACAGCACACCCTGGAACGGATCGAATCGGGGCGGGGCGACGCAGGCGATATCGATATCCTGCGGGAACATGTCCGGACCCTGAATTACGCATTCTGTGCGCTTGCTCCGGGAGCTATGGGCCCGGTAGAGGGTCTGTTGAACCATTTCGGGGATGAATTGCGGGAACATATCTCGGCACGGCGCTGCCCTTTCAAAGGAGCTCACATCTCTCCGGACAGGATCGAGTAACAGCTATGCCAAAGTTGATCATCGACACCATACCGCTTGAAGTCCCCGAGGGCACAAATGTGCTGGAAGCTGCCAGGAGCATCGGAATAACCATCCCCCATTTCTGCTGGCATCCCGCACTCGGTAAAGCCGGGGCCTGCCGAGCCTGTGCTGTCATGATGCTGGAGGGACCGGTCAAGGGGATTCAGATGTCCTGCATGCTGCCGGCTCAGGATGGCATGGTGGTTTCGACTGCCGATCCGGAGGCTGTCGCCCTGCGCCGTGCGGTGATTGAATGGCTGATGATCAACCACCCCCACGACTGTCCGGTCTGTGACGAGGGTGGAGAGTGCCAGCTGCAGGACTTCACGATAGCCGGCGGCCACGGCATCAGACGCTACGACGGCCTGAAACGCACGTACGTCAATCAGTATCTCGGTGAACAGATCGAACACGAGATGAACCGCTGTATTCAGTGCTACCGCTGCGTCCGCTTCTATCAGGAGTACGCCGGCGGCTCGGATTTCGGAGTCACCGGCCGGGCCGGCAGTGTCTATTTCGGCAGACAGCAGGACGGCCAACTCGAATCCCCCTTTTCCGGCAATCTGGTCGATATCTGTCCGACCGGCGTATTTACCGACAGAACCGCCCGTTTCCGCGCCCGCTACTGGGACTATGACATGGCCCCCTCAATCTGTCCCGGCTGTTCTCTGGGGTGTAACACAGTCCCGATGGCCCGTTACCGCGAATTGCTCAAGACCACCGCACGTCGCAACGATTCGGTGAACGGCTGGTTCATCTGCGACCGGGGCCGTTTTTCGAATGCCGCCGTAAATGCACCTGATCGCCCACGGCAAGCACTGGTGGACGGTGAAGCTGTCAGCATGGAAGTCGCTCTGGACGCACTGCAGAAACGCCTGGCAGGATTCCTTGAACTGCACGGACCGGAAGGACTGGCCATTGTCGGCTCACCCCGCATGTCTCAGGAAGCCGCCGTCATGGCGGCCCGCCTACGGGATGTGACAGGAGCGGGAACACTTTGTTTTTTTGCCGGGGAAGAACAATCTGCGGGGACGGCTGCAGCGGTTGCCCTGTTGAACGGCAATAATGCGGCGTCCCAGGAAGATGTTCGACAGTCTGACATGGTTGCCGTTCTGGAGTGTGACCTTCTGAGCGAAGCTCCCATGATGGCATTGGCAGTTCGTCAGGCCTGGCGAAACGGGGCACGGGTGTATGTGGTAGATGGTGATGCTCCCTTCGACAGTTCGGCAGGCTCACTGCACCGCTCCGCTCAGGGAACGGAAAAGGGAACGGAAAGTTGGCTGAGCGGAGTCGAAGCCCTGCCTTTTGAATTTGAGCGGGTTACTGCCTTAGCCGGTATCCCCTTCAGCGAAGCCACGAACCCGGTGGTGATCTGCGGAACGAACAAGAAGAGGCTGAACGGCATCCGGACTGCAGCTTTGGAAAGAGTTAAGCTGGCCTTCATCCTGAATGGTCCCAACGCCTTCGGCACAGCCCTGCTGACGCGTGAGCAGGGTGCTATAGCTTTCTACGAAGCGCTGGCCGACGGCAGGGTCAAGGGCATCATCGCGCTGGAGGCCGATCTGCCGACAGATCTGCCGGCCGAAATCCGAGTGCTGGCAGTTGCCGACTGGTTGCCGACACACCTGATGAAGCGGGCCGAAGTAATCCTGCCGGTTACCTCCTGGGTTGAGATGGATGGCACGTATATCAACAATGAAGGGCGCGCCCAGCGTTTCAGACAGGTCATGCGGCCCGGACTGCCGATCAAAGGGCTGACACCGGAACTTCACCCGCCGCGAATACACCGTCATGACGCGCCGGGCGGAGACATGCTCCCCTCCTGGAAAATTGTGTCGGAGTTGTTGAAGCGACTGGGAGCAGGCCGGGTTGATGAGCCGCTCAACGGTCGTTGGGAAGAATTGCAGAAGCTTGATCCGGAAGGGGAAGGAGCTCAAATAATTCTGCGGGGATATACCGCTCATTGTCCGTCCATTTAATCGGATCGAGAGGAGGTGTCTACAAATGAACGTCCAACTTATCGGACACTATGGCACACCAGAATATGCAGTCATCCCATTTACCGAATAGCAGGCTATTTACGGCAAGCCGCTGCTTTACCAAGCGAGAGCTTGGTAACCGAGAAAATAAGGAGAAAAAACATGCATGGACAAAACATAAAAACAGAAGCTCATGTGTTGGTGGAAAATCTGCCTGATGAGGCTTCATGGGATGACCTGATGAAAGAAATCTATGTCCGGCAAGCTATCGAGTCAGGTTTGGCCGATTGTCGTGCCGGTCGGGTCGCGACGGTTCAGGAAGTGCGAGAGAAATATGGTTTACCGGCATGACGGTAGTCTGGACCGAAACGGCCCAGGAACACCTGGACGAAATTTATCGCTATATCGCCCGTGATTCCGCATTCTATGCCAAACGGATGGTTGACCGCCTGACAAGGCGTTCGATCCAGATAGCAGATTTCCCCTTTTCCGGCAGGGAGGTTCCTGAGTATCGTCTAAAACAAATCCGGGAGGTTATCGAGGGGAGTTATCGGATGATCTACTACATCAAGTCGGATAGTATTGATGTACTCGCTGTTCTGCATTGTGCTCAAGACTGTTTGAAGGATTCTGATGAGTAAAATACTGCCCCATTTTATGCCCGACCAGGCTATCTACAGGCAGTGTCTGGTAATTGTCGGGCGGGTAAGGGATGATGTGATGGGTGCGATAGAGTGAGTAGATTTCTCGTAACGCAGCTTCAGCTTGCGGATTTCGACAAGCAAAGTTTGACATGCCGGTAGGTTGGCAAGCGGGAGTTTGGTAACGAGATGAAAGTTGAAATAATGCGTAGTGATACAGGTGCTGATTTATGAATTGGAAAGATGCACGAGATAAATATGACTGGAACGTCAACTTGGGTGCGTATATACATGCCGCTGAACACCCAGGTTATTTCAATAGAACCATAACCGCTGATGAGGTTAGCAACTTTGAAACATACTTCAGATCGTCTATTGATAAGCCGTCATTACGTAAAATTGCTGGCGAAGTCTGTTACTGGAAAAACTCAAGAAATTATCTAGCACGCAACAAGTTAACTCGTGATTTGATTAACCACCTTGAGCAAGTACAGAACCGAACTGCATTTATAGATGCAATCTTTGCGCTGGCAAAAAAACCATCACTTGAAAATTTCAAGAATCTGCAAACAGCATGTGATCAGAAAAGCGGCTTTGCTACTCCCCTCACTTTTCTTTCCTTTTTCTTACCCGAAAAATTTCCTATGGTAGACAAACATATTGCTTACTGGTGGAATAGGAACAAGTTCCGGTTCGATAATCAGAGCCCTCCAGATTTTGCCCAACGAGAAGATGGTTGGATTAAGACCTCTACAAAAGCAAATATCGAACAAAACTGGAATGCCTATCTCGGTTGGACTTGCTTCTGTGTAGACTACGCAGATCGTCTTAACAAACATACAGAACGTCAGTGGCGGGCTCGGGACGTGGAGATGGCAGTCTGGATGTCGCAAAAAAAGACGATTACACTGGAACGACTTTAACATGCCGAAAATGTGTGGGGTTACAATGGCAACATACAAGGGAATCATTGCTGACGTCAAAGAATGGCCCACGAATCTGATTCTTACATGCATAATGATTGCCTTTGTCATGATGGGCACGACACCTATTGCGCGGGCCGAAACCGAGATGGAGCTTTGCCAAAAAACGGCAGAGGCAAAAAAATTTACCGAGGCAATTCAGGTTTGTCAGAAAGCTGCGGCTAAAGGGCATCACAACGCGAAAATTACTTTATCATATCTATATTTCAATGGGTTAGGCGTTGATAAGGATGTTACAAAAGCGATTGAAATAACCAAGTCTGCTTTTGCAGGGTTTCAAAAGGATGCTGAAAATGGCGATATAGAGTCTCAAATTTTTCTTGGGGATTGTCACGCTGCAGAGATGCCTGCAAAGGATTCTGCAAACTATGCGATGTTGTTAGAACTGAAGAATACGTTTTGTAAGCAAAACTATATCGAAGCAGCCGAGTGGTATCGCAAGGCAGCTGGACAGGGCAGCATTGTTGCACTTAATAAAGTCTTGGATATATATGGCAATAATGAAATACCAGGCGGAGACGTAGAAATACCAAAACTTCGTAGTGCTTTACGTAAGGCAGCGGAGCGTGGAGATGTCGAGGCAATGGTATCCCTGGGTGAGGAGTACTATATAAAGCGCGATTATGAGGAAGCACTTAAATGGTTCAGAAAGGCGGCAGAGAATGGTGATGTGCGCGCACAACGAAAAATAGATGGAACATATAAAACCATAAGCGGCCAATGGGTTGAGAAAGATAAGCTTTTTTTGAATGCTGAGAAAGGGAATGCCCAAGCCCAATACCATATTGGATTCAAATTTAATTATGGTTCTTATCCCATGAAGCAAGATTTTGTAGAGGCACTTATCTGGTACGAAAAATCTGCTTTGCAGGGTAATTCAAATGCAAGTTTAATGCTCGCAAAGATGTATGAATATGGGAGTGGGGTAAAGCAGGATTACGAAAAAGCTGAATATTATTATCGTAGCGCCGCCATATATGGTAATACCGAGGCGCAGCTTAAACTAGGTTTGATATATGCGAGTGGTCAAGGTGTTGTGCAGAACTATGTTGAGGCAGCTATCTGGTTTCGTAAGGCGGCTGAACAAGGTGATGATCAAGCCCAAGTAGATCTTGGCAGGATGTATTATTCCGGGCAGGGGGTGCCCAGGATATATCAGGAAGCCGCTCGTTGGTACCAAAAGGCTGCCGAGCAGGGCAATGTAGAAGGGCAGGCCTTATTGGGCTTACAGTATGCGACTGGTTTGGGTGTACCTCACGATCAAATCAAGGCTCTGGCATGGATAAATCATGCGGCAAGCGCAGGTAAAATAGGTGAATTGGATATCATCAAATTTCGTGATGATTTGGAAAATAACCTCAAGCCTGCTGAAATTGAAAAAGCACAACAACTTTCTTCTCAGTATCAGCTCCAAATAGATAAGTCCAAGGCCGCAAAACTAGCAGCATGGGATGCTGTAATGGCTAACATATTTAGAGAGCTAATTGGAGCACCAAATAATAACGAGGAACATCAGATACATGCCAAGCTGTCTTACTCAAAAATTACTCTCCCCACCCCCACCAAACCCGCCTTCACCACCAACGACATCGCCGTCATTATCGGCATTGAAAAATACCGTACCGTACCACCAACTGAATACGCTGCTGCCGATGCAGGTATGGTGCGTGACTACCTGAAAGCCCTTGGCATACCCGAGCGCAACATCGAATTTCTGGCTGACGAACGCGCCACCCTCTCCGACATCCGTAAGGTGATTGAAACCAAGCTGCCCAACATGGTCAAGGCCAACAGCCGCGTGATCGTCTATTACGCGGGGCATGGGGCGTCAGGAACAACGAAGGGTGAATCATACCTGGTTCCCTACGACGGTGACCCGTCGTTCCTGGCCGACACCGCCTACCCTCTCTCCCGCCTGTACGACCGGCTTTCCCGGCTAAAGGCCAAAGAGGTGCTGGTGATTCTGGATTCCTGTTTCTCCGGTGCCGGTGGGCGCAGCGTCCTCGCAAAAAATATCCGCCCGCTGGTAATGGTGAAAGATACCCCGCCGCCGTCATCCAAGAAGATGATCGTACTGACTTCATCTCGTGGCAGTCAGATCACCACAAGTCTGTCTGAGGTAGGTCATGGCGCATTCACCTATTTCTTCCTGCGGGCACTGCAAGAGGGCAACCGTGACATCGGCGAGGTATACGCGTATCTGAATCCCCGTGTGACTGAAGAGGCCAAGCGCCAGAACGTTGATCAAACCCCGACAATCAGCCCAGCTCCTGACAAACTGAAGGGCCGCTTTTTGTTTGCGAGGTAAATTATGCATGTAATATGGGCACTGATACTGGTTTTACTGCTCTTGCCCTCTGCCCTGATTGCCGCAGAAAAACCAATCACCATCGAAGTCACCGGCGAAGCGGTCGGCAGCGACCTGGAGGCGCCGCGCGAACTGTTCGAGCGAGCAAAGGCCGATGCTCAGCGCACAGCCGTTGAGCAGGCAGTGGGGGCGTTCGTCCGTTCTCACACGGTTGTAAGCAACGGCCAGTTGGCCGAAGACCTGATCCATGCCAGGGTACGCGGCAGGGTCGAGAAGCTTGAAGTGCTGAATCAGGAACGTGACAAGCAAGATCCAAATCATTATCGGGTGACAATCCGGGCGACTGTTACTCCCGTTATTGCCGACAAATCGGAAGGGATAACCATTTCAGCCGCCCTTTCCCGCACTGACCTGAAAGAAGGTGATGACGTCCGTCTCCAGTACCGGGTTTCTAGCGACAGCCACGTTTACATCTTTGTGATCGGCGCTGATAACTCGGTCACCCAGTTGCTCCCTAACGCCGAAATTCCTGAAAACATGGCCAAGGCAAATCTGATGTTTCAATTCCCTCCCGCTAACAGCAGCATCCGCCTTATGTCACAGCTGTTGCCCGAGTTCAGGCGCAATGGAGCTGAGGAAAGGATCAAAATCATTGCCACAAAAAAGGAGGAGCCGCTGCTGCATGGCGGTTTCAAGGAAGGTTTCAAGGTCTATGACGGCAAATCCACCGGCCTCGTCAGCGACCTGCTGAGGCGCCTAGCCCAGCTTGGCCCCGCTGACTGGGGCGAAACGACGCTGGTTTACAGGATTTCTCCTAAACAATAAAAACGCCCCTCATCCGCCCCTTCGGGGCACCTTCTCCTTGATGGAGAAGGGAAAAACAATTCCCTCTCCCGCCGGAAGAGGGTAACCGAAGGTCGGGTGAGGGGTTAAGCCAGGATTTAGAACTATTGCAATTACTACATCTACTTTATTGAGAGACAGGACAGGTAACATGAAAACAGCAATTTTGATGATGGCCCACGGCAGTCGTATTTCCGAGGCTAATGACGCGGCTCGCGTCATAGCTGCGATGGTGCAGGAGATGACCGGATTCGAGATCGTTGAGGTTTCTTTCCGGGAAATGCATGAGCCGAACATCCAGCTGGGCATCGATTCCTGTGTGGCAAAAGGAGCAGAGCGTATTCTTCTGATGCCTTATTTCCTCTTTATGGGCGCCCATGTTCTGCATGATCTGCCGGAGGAGATCGCTGAAGCAAAAAAAAGGCATCCCGGATTGATTATGGAGATGGGTGGACACCTGGGGGCGCACCGCAAACTGGCGGAGATCGAAGTCGAACGAATCGGTGAAGCACTTGAAAGGCTGGGGTGGCGCTGATGGGCTCACTGAACATGAAACCTGAAGAGATTGAAGAAGAATCATTTCGCATCATCGACGCCGAAGCGGGTGATCATGGCTGGCCCAGGGCGGAATGGCAGATTGTGCGCCGCGCGATCCACACCAGCGCCGACTTTGAGTACGCCCGGTCGATGATGTTTTCGGACGACGTCGTCGAAAAAGCGGTCGCCGCGTTCCGGAG
>JANNLB010000072.1:0-12502 GCA_031396605.1 Geobacter sp.
AGCCCATCGCACCCGCAGGAGGCGGTCTCAACCTGATACCCTTCGGCTTTCAGCAGATTGGAGAACATTTCCCGGAAAAACCGGTCATCTTCTACTAACAGGATTGAATCCATGTGGCGGCGCCCGATACTGGAAATATCATAAACTTACTCGATTTTTATACTCTATTTCAGTACCCGTAGTCAACGTCATTCGGGGTTGAAGGGAGTTGCAACAGACCAGCTTTTGCCGTCTGTGATAAGTTCGATCGTTCCATCACGATCCGTGCGATACAGGGGAATCCTTTTTGATCTCAGCAGATTAACAGTTCGCGACGAAGGGAGGCCGAACCGATTCCCGGCGCCGGCAGAAATAAGCGCCAGTTCCGGACTCACCCGCGAAAGAAATTCCTCCGAAGTTGAAAAGCGGCTGCCATGATGTCCCACTTTGAGAACAGTTGATTTCAGTTCATGTCCATCTTCAAGTATCCGTTGTTCGGCCTCAAAACCGGCATCAGCACAAAATACCATACTGAAGGCGCCATATTTGAGGCGGAACACGAGCGACTGCTCATTTACGCTTGACTCATCTCCATCTGCAACGGTTTCCACCGATCCCGCAGGTGAAAGTACGGTGATGAAAACTGGACCAGGGAGAGTAATATCATCGCCGGCTTCCAACGTACGTTGCGGCACCCCTCTTGTAATCAGTTCACTCACTATATCTCCTGTTACCTTGCTGACGCTCCAGAACTCTCCGACGCTGAAATTCTTTATAATATACGGGAGACCGCCGCTATGGTCGGGATGATCGTGCGTGGCGATCATCCTGTCGATCCGCCCAACGTGCATCGCTCCCAGTGCCGGCGCCAGAAATCGCCGGCCGAAGTCCTGTCCGGTGTCGTGCAGGTACCCTCCGCCGTCGACAAGCAGAGTTGAGCCATCCGGAAGCCTCAACAGCATCGATTCTGCCTGTCCGACACTGAGCATTGTAATGTGCAGACGGCCATCTGAAGCGGTTGCGGCGTACAGATGCAGAAATATGGCTGTGATCGGTATAATCAGAGCCGAACTTATGAGCAGTAACCTGTGTCTCACGAAAGTCATACAGGTCATGAACAGCAGAAAAAAGAACATGTCCAGACCGGTAATGCCGTGAAAGGTAAGTACCGGAAGAGAAGTACACCAAATGATAAAACGGTTGGAGATGACAATCAGGGTCGCTGCCGGCCAGAGCAGCAAGGGAGAAAAAGACGGGAGCAGTGCAAGAAACGGCAATGCCATGAAACCGGCAAGCACCGCACCATAGCCCAGAAGCGGCACAATTACAAAATTGGTCAGGATCCCGTTGAACGAAGCGACTTTAAAGATAAACAGTACCGGGAGCAGGGTGACACATGATGCAGCTACCGATGCAGCAACAAACTGGATCATGCTGCACAGCAAGGTAGAGTTCACGGCTGCGGTATACTTCATGATCAGCGGAACGGCAATAAGTATTCCCCACAGCGACAGGAAAGAGAGCTGAAATGACACGTCAAAAAGTGTTGGAGGATTGAACGCAACGAGAAAGAATGCGGCAAGAAGGAGCGTATTGACAGAGTCACGCTCCCGCTCGGAGAAGAGTGCAGCGGCAAAAACAGTCAGCATGATGACGGAGCGCGCCGTTGCAGGTGCATTGCCGGTCAGAAGCAGATACACCAGCATGGCCGGAACGGCTATCAGAACGGCAATTCTGCGGACATTCCAGCGGAGTGATGGATATTCAAATCGGGTCAGAAACCATATAACCAGAACGGTAATGAATGCCGCTATAATGCCGACATGGAAACCTGAAATTGAAAGAATATGGTTGACCCCCGCTCTGGTATAGGCATCGGCCAGATCACGGGGAATTCTTCTTTGGTCTCCGATAATGAGCGCTGTCAGTATGGATGATACACGCTCATCAGGGATTGAGTTCCGGATTGCGTCCCCGAGAAATCGCGCCGTACGGTCAATGGAGCGCTGCATGGATTCGACGGCGGCAGCACGAATGAGCACAATCTCGTTTTGGGAGGCAACCCGGCCGGTTGCAGTGATCCCCTGGAAAGCGAGATAGCGCGAATAATCAAATTCACCCGCCAGACCGAGTCGCCGCGGAACGGAGATTCGGGAGTTGAAGCGGATCCGGTCTCCGCGGGCCAACGTGACGTCTCCTTCGCTGACAAACAACAGCAGCAGACCGGATGTCGTTTCTATCTGCTTTCCGTTGATTACGCCTTCTACCTGAACAGTCAGGCGGCTCCCTTCCGGAGCGACAGACGGGCGTGTTGAGATAACGCCTTCAATGGTTATAGGTCTGTCAGAAGCGTGAGTCCGGATAGTGTATGGCGATGGATCGGGAGATAACCAGGGGTGCAGGGCAGTCAGGCCCCATAAAAAGAAAAAGAGTGCTGTGCAGGCAGGAAAAAAAACCGGATACGGCAGAAAACAGGCGAGAAGCAGACATGAAAACACTGCCGCTAAAGATGATATATCAGAAGAAAAACCAGTGAGTGCAGACAGGGACATACCGGCCGTCATGAACAAAAACGGAATCAGGAACGGCCAGCGGCGTGACATGATCGGCGATTATTTTCGGACGGGAAAGGAGCCCTGAATACTCTTCAGCAACGCGGCCGCCTCTTCCACCCCTATCAAACGATCCGCGGGTCCAGCGACACCGGCCAGCCGAAGAAAATTATCCGGGGTCGTACTTTTCCTGCTGAACTCGACAGTATCGATTCCGCCGGTCGGGGGGAGAGTGATCGTAAGAGTATTATCTCCCGATTCAAGACGGTGGATCCCGAAATTTACCTTACTCAGAAACGGATTGGCGGCTACCTTGAACGGTGTATCATTTATTTTTCCGGAGATCGTCTCACCCATGACGTTGACGGTGAGGCCGTAATAACCCGCTTCAGTAACCGTTAGCGGGATCTGGAGCGTTGCACCCCGGTAATCGGCCCGAATCCACGCCGCAGAATAAAAAGGGCCAAGATAGGAAGCCTTTGTAGGCGCGGCAGTGGGAGGAATAACAATTTTCTCCGCAACTGCAATTGGTTTGGGTGATGCCTCTTGCGCGGCATTCGGCAGTTCGGCGTAGCGATTCGTCAGTGCAACGGCAACCTCTGCCATGCGGACGGCGGTTAAACCTTCTTTGAATCGCCACCCCGCAAATGGCTGAATCGACATATAGTCAGGTGCTGTCAGCGAGAATGAATCTATGGCCCCTTCAGGAGGAATGGTAAGCTTGATGGTGACAACACCCGCTTGCAGCTTCATTTTTGCGATGCCGGTTTCCTTGAAGTTTCCCGAGTTTGAATCGCCCCGATACTCCTTACCATCAATACTCCAGACAAATCCGTTTCCTTTTATGACACCTTTAAGCTCATATTCACCCGCTATCGGCAGTAAAATAGTAAGGGTAGAGCTCGTCGTATCGGAAACCCCCATAATCCACCCTTTTCCGGTAAAAGCGCCGAACAGGGGAAAGTCTCTCATGGTTACCCGATCCGTCAATTCATTGTAGGCATTTTCGGCTTCATAACGGTAGGTACGTTTCCCTCCAAGGATCAGGAGGTAATCACGATCGGCAGGCTCTTTCGGCAGACCGGCGTTCCAGGAAAACTGCTGCATAATCAGACGTGAAAAATCATTCTGCGTAAAAACGGAAACTTTGTCCGCTCCCCACGAAACTGAATTAAATAAGGATAAAACCGTAATTATTAAAAGAGCATGGCGAAGCATACACCCCCCTGAACTGGTCGAAAGGTACCTACGTCGTAAAATAGAAAACGGGAGTCAGGCGCATCCGAACCCCGTAGCAGACATGGCGGTTTCTGGTTAACAGGTACCGTTCAAGAAGTCGGCAGCTTTGGCAACATCCTCCTTGCAGCCGATATATACGGGACATCGCTGATCAAGTCCATCAGGGACAATATCAAGAATCGGAATTTCTCCATTTGTGGCAGCCCCCCCGGCCTGCTCGACAAGGAACGCCATCGGGTTGAGTTCAAACAGCAAGCGCAGCTTGCCATTCGGGCTGTCACTGAGCGCCGGATACATGAAGACCCCCCCTCCTTTCATCAGAATCTGATTAAAATCAGGGACAAACCCTCCTGAATAACGGAGCTTTGCGCCTTTATCTTCCAGATAGCGGATAAAACGCTCATTTCCTTCACTGTATTTTTTGCGCAAGCCGCCTGGAGAATAAATATTGCCGGATGGCTTCATCCGGATATTTTCGCGAGTAAGCGTATATTCCATAAGTTGATTCATGGTGAACTCGAATACACCCTTTCCGACCGAATAAACCAAGGAGACACGGGGACCGTAGAGTATGTAAATGGAGCCGACCATTTTCCGACCCGGTTGTAGCAGATCATCACCCTGATAAATGCCGACAATGGTGCCGACAGCCAGATTGACGTCGACCAGCGAGGAGCCATCCAATGGGTCGTACGCAACTGAAAACATCCCCTGGGGGTTACTGGTAACTTGAAAAATCTCCTCCATCTCCTCAGATGCAATATTACACACAACCCCTGAATGTTGCAGGCGCTTACGCATGATACGATCAGAGAGGACATCCAGAGCAAGCTGTTCTTCACCGTACAGATTGGAAGTACCGGCCACACCCAGATCACCGGTTCGAACCGCATTGATCACATATTTGCTTGCTTCGGCAATTTCACAGAGAAGATGAACAAGATTGCCGCTGATGTTTTGATCGCGCAAATGCTGACGAAAATCAATCTGAAACTTTGTCTTGCCTGCTACGCTGGCCATGCTTCCTCCGGACTGAATAAAATAAGATTAACTGCAATGAACTTACTGAAACGCTGCTGTTTTAGCAAGATTAAAAAATGTTTTTTACGCGAAGACGCCATCTTCAGATGTCATACACGGAGCCATCACGAAGCAGTTCAATGCCACTAATCGCCAACCCTTCAACTTCCCTGTGAATAATATCGTAATACTGCGGTTTGGGGTGGGTAATAAGAATCCGCTTGGGTAATACCTCAATTTTCGCAAGCTCTTCGATCAACATGGAGGCAGTTAAATGTTTTGTCAGCTGAGCCAGTTCCTTCATCGAGTCGGGAAAAGATACTTCAACGATCAGGGCGTCTACACCGGAGCAGTAGGTCCATATTTCCTCGGTCGGGCCGGTGTCCCCGGTATAGACGAGTGTACTTCCGCCGGATTCAACCAGATACCCCACGGTTGGAACTGTGTGATTTACCGGGATTGCCGTGATGGTGTAATCGTTAACAATACATGCCTGATACGGGTTGATGGTAGTGAACTTTATGACAGGATTTTCAACAGAAGGAATTCTGGAAAAATCCGGCCAGATGACATTGTTGAACAGATGATTCCGGAGAGCCGAGATGACATCCGCAGTGCTTTGAACGGATACCGTGTGAAGCTGGTTTTTGATGATGATATTGTCAGCCAGAGCGGGGATACTGCGGATATGATCCAGATGAGAATGGGTAATAAAAATTGTGTGAATTTTCAACTGTTCTTCCTCACTGAGTACCGAACCGATCGTGCCGGCATCAAGGAGCAATTGATCATCAAGTAAAAAAGCCGGGGGATTGAAGTCAGGCAATTCTGCGCCGGCGCTTCCCAATATCCGCAATCTCATGGCCTCTCCCCGACAAAAAGTGGATACGTGAATTAATTACCCCTTTTTCTTACCATTTACACCCGACAAAGTCATCTCAAATTCCTCTTGAGATATACTTTAAATCTGCTACTCTAACGAAAGTTCATTTCCGGAAAACAGGATGATACCATGCATCAGGAATCAGACGCATTACGACAGCAGCTTGAATATCGCAAACGGCTGATGGACAAAATAAATGAAATCCACTCCGCCGACAACCTCAACACTATCCTTATAACAATAAAAGACAGTATTGCAGGTCTCTTCAGTGCCGAACGCATTACCATCTATCTGGCGGATGCCAAACGTAATCTGCTGATTTCAAAAGTAAAGAGCGGCGTTGAAGTTCAACAGATCGTCGTACCGATCAGCGATGCGAGTCTTGCAGGCTACTGTGCGATCAGCGGGGTAATCATCAACATCAGGAATGCGTATGATTCGCATGAGTTGAAGATGATCGGCAGCAACCTCAGGTTCGACGAAAGCTGGGACAAAAAAACCGGCTTTACCACCAAACAGGTGTTGTGTGTACCGATGAAGTTTCAGAAAACTCTTATCGGCGTCATCCAGATCATCAACAAAAAAGGGGATATCCCCTATGATGACACCGACATCAGCTACGCCGTGGAAGTGGCAACGTCACTCTCAATTGCCATCCACAATATCTACCGGCTTTCTGTCACCACCAAAGTTATCCGCCACAAATCGCGCTACAATTACCTGCTGGATAAAAATCTGATTGATGACAAATTGCTGGAAAAAGCTTCAGCCCATCCCGATGTCGCAAAGACCGGCATGGATACGGTCCTGATGCGCGAATTCGGCGTCAGCAGAGAGGAAATGGCAAAAAACCTTTCCTTCTTTTTTGGCGCCGAATTTATCGGATACGACCCGACCGCGCAACCTCTGGATGATGATCTGCTCAGACGGGTCAAAACAGAGCGGCTGAACAAGGAGTGGTGGGTCCCGTTCAAGATTGAGAACGGTATTCTGCATATCATCATTGATGACCCTACCGATCTCGGGCGACAGGACATGCTCAAGTTCGTCTATCCCGAATACAAGCGCATCAGCTTTATCGGCGCGTTCCGCGATGATATCCTGAGCTATATCGACCTGTTCTACTATAATGGTTCTTCCGGATCTTCAAACAGAAGTATCGACGATATTCTGAACAGGCTCGACTCCAGCGATGATCCGGAAATTGAATCGGAATCTCAGAGAGTTTCAGAACAGGACAACGTTATCGTCCAGTTGGTCAACAAGATCATCATTGATGCAGTTAACAACAAGGTTTCGGATATTCATATTGAACCGTTCCCCGGCAAGGAAGATGTACAGGTCAGAATGAGGATCGACGGACGCTGCAAGATCTACCAGAAAATACCCTATAAATACAAATACGCCATTCCATCGCGCATCAAGATCATGTGCAACCTGGACATATCCGAGCGCCGCAAACCTCAGGACGGTAAAATTGACTTTAAAAAGTTCGGCCCGCTCAATGTTGAGCTGCGTGTCGCGACCGTCCCGACCGCCGGTCAACTCGAAGATGTCGTCATGCGTGTGCTCACGTCCGGAGAACCTATTCCATACGACAAGCTCGGTCTTACCGCGCGAAATTCACGAGTTCTGGACGCCTGTGTCAAACAGCCGTATGGTCTGATACTGGTCGTCGGACCGACCGGTTCAGGCAAGACCACTACGCTTCATTCAGCCATCTCCGTTATCAATACGGTCGATACAAAGATCTGGACCGCCGAAGACCCTGTCGAGATTACCCAGCGCGGACTGCGCCAGGTGCAGGTGCATCCCAAAATCGGCCTCACCTTTGCCGCAGCGCTGCGTTCTTTTTTGCGCGCCGACCCGGATGTCATAATGGTCGGCGAGATGCGCGACCAGGAAACAGCCGAAATCGGAATTGAATGTTCACTTACCGGCCATCTGGTTTTTTCAACCCTTCACACCAACTCAGCACCGGAAACGATTACCCGGCTGCTTGACATGGAGCTCGACCCCTTCAGCTTCTCGGATGCGATTCTCTGCATTCTGGCTCAACGTCTGGCACGGCGACTCTGTGCCTGCAAAGAAGAGTATGTCCCGTTTCAAAAGGAAATTGAGGACATCATTATTGAATATGGAGAAGCAGATTTTGCCAAGACAGGAATTAATCCGGCTGACATGAAACTATGCAGGGCAGTTGGCTGTCCGAAATGCGGGGACTCAGGATACAAGGGACGATTGGGACTTCATGAATTACTTGAAGGGACTGATGCTATCAAGGCGTTGGTCAAACGGAAATCTGAAATAGAATTCATCAGAAAGCAGGCCATTGAAGACGGCATGACGACCCTGAAGCAGGATGGGATACTCAAATGTTTCCAGGGTTTAACCGATTTGAAGGAAGTTCGCAAAGTCTGTATTAAATAGCGGTTCCACAGTATTTGGTACAGGGGAATCACGGTAGAGGTGTCTGGTTATTGTTCATTTCTTTTGAAACCGGCTTGTATTGTATGTGTAAAATGACAAGACTAAATGCGCATAGACCAGAAAGAAAGGCCCATAGGTAAGGATTTTTTCCACGACGTTTAGCCAGGTAATATCCGATAAATGCCGGGATTACATTTACTATTACCATAAAATATATTAGTTCACTCATCGGCCATCTCACCTTTCCCACTCATCCGCCCCTGTTCAGGAGCGCCCGGCGGATCGCATCACTGCTGCCGAACCGGGAGACAAATGAAATACGGTCATCTCATCACTGGATTCCTCCCGGAATCACTTTACGGATCAGATTCAGTGGATTAACGCTGTTATCAACCATCATGGCCTTCGTAAACCGTTCCGTATTCAAAGCCAGTTTCATCCCGGCAATCCCCTCGTCCGACATCACCCGCTGGAGAGTTGCAAGACGCACGTCATACATCGGATAGGTCTTGCCGATCCCGTCCTTGATCCTGCCTACCTTGTCCAGAAACGTAACAAGCCCGGAAGGATCATAGCCGGAGAAGGCGCAGAGCAGGACGGCGCCGGCATCGGCCTGCATCTCATCCTCTTTCTTGTAGCCATCCCGTAAAATGAGGTCTACCGCTTTGTCAACCGCCTGGGAGAAGGCAATCTCAGCCGATTTGGAAGCTCCTCCCAGCAACGCGGCAATCGACGACACCGCCGACTTTTCCTTCCCCTTCAAACTGAGCTCCTTCACAATATGCCGTTCGGTAACATGAGCAATTTCGTGGGCAAGGACACCGGCCAGCTCGGCTTCATTCTCCATTTTTTCAAGTACCGCCGTGGTAACAAAAACATACCCACCGGGTGTTGAGTAGGCATTTATTTCGCTGCTCTCAATAACGATAAAATGAAAATCAAGTTCGGTTCTGCTGCAGTTGCGGGTCAACGTTGTACCGACAAGATTGACATATTTCTGCAGTTTTTCATTTCCTGACAACTTGAACTGGCCAAGCAGACGGGCAGCGATCTCGCGACCGAAGTTCAGCTCCTCATCGGTGTCAGATTCAGAATAGGTATCGCGATCCGCAACAGAAGCGCGGGACCGCCAGTCATGTCCCTTGTTCTCGACGGCATGAAGGATGCGTGGCTGAAAGGCAAAGAGAAGGGCAGTCAATAAAAACAGGCTCCATAATTTCATTGTTTGCCCCCTTCCAACTGAAATACCTTGAGTTCATCCGGCGATATCTTGAGTGCGTCAACTTTATCCAAAGCCTCGAAGTCACTCCGTTCACCCTTGGTAATCCTGGCCCGGTCTTCGTAGATGAGTCCCTTCATTCCGGCGACTACGGCAGTTGTAGATGATGCCCTCGCCCTGACACTCAGCTTGGGTGACGGTTCAGATTGAGAAGTGTTTTTCCCGAGCGGTGGCGTCTTCGCGGCCTGGACAGCAGGAATAAAACCCTGCTTGCCTTTAAAATCAAGCTTCACCCAGTTCCCCTCCCTCCCAGAAGAGACAAACCTGAAACCGGAATCGACCGTACCGAGAACTTCAGAGACGATGGATGGTCTCGCATAAATTTTAACCCGGTACGGCTGCACGAATAAAGCCTCTTCAGAAAAAGCTGTCGCTGAAAACATAAAAGAAAACAGACTCAAAGCTGCCAACAGTACAGATCTTTTTTTCATAACCCGGCACCTCCCCATGAGAATTCGGCTTACTATGGACAAATAAAGAACGGTTTTTGCAAAACACCATGCAACAGAGCAAACGTCAAAGTAGATGTGGCAAGTATACCTGAAAAATCAACTATTCAAATTGATGGAAAAAAGGCCCTTGCAGCATGGCAAGGGCCCTTTCTTATTGTGATCCATTGCAGAGTCTGCCTACATGCCCAATAACGCTTTAGAAATTTTCTTGGCTAAAACCGGCTTGGTGAGTGCAGTATTGATATTATTTTTAATATGATTAATCGCAGTTTCATTAAAGGAATTGCCACCCTTATCGTTAGTTACCCCAGGCGAAACATGATTTCCAGCCATGATAAAGCCGGTCGGCGCAAGAGCGAAAATCGGGTTACCACCAAGAGCGTACTGTGTGCGCAGTGCCGATGGAATACTGATCTCCAGGATCTGATTAGTATTTACGGTAGTTATGGAATAAGTCGCAGTACCGATTTGAACAGGACTCGTCACACCTTGTTGATAGATATTAACAACTGAGCTTGCGCCCCCCACAAACTGGGCATAAAACGAGTTAACGCTGTTGTTGTCGATATGCACTTGCATGCCGGATACTACGGATCCTGGAGGTCCTACAGGAAACTTACCCGGTATTAAAGCCAAATCGGTACCCAACTGGCTGCCGTATGAATCCCGGAGAGAATATTTGTCTGACAACTGATTAAAGATCATGGCATAACGCAATGAACCGGCGGGATATACAGCCGGATTTGTGATCAAGACGGCGCCCACCTCCAGACCTATAGTTGAAATGGCCTGCCCAGCCACATCCACGGGTGAAACAATTATCTTCATACTATCACCTGCTGATGCATTTGTTAGCGTTCCGGAGCCATCCGCATTGAACACGATGGCATAGTTCGAAGCGCGATCAGCCCCCTGCACCCAACCGGATGAAGTCAACGAATATTCAGACAAATTGTTATCTACTGGAAAGCCTGTCGGCGCTACAGCTGACCAGGTCTTCGATACGGGGTCCAGGTACGACGTTATTGTTTCTGTCAGGTTGACGCCGCTTGCCGCCAGACTGATGCGTTCGATGTAATAATAGTTACTGTTTATTACATTCGAGTTTCTTCTGATCTCATACAACCCGGATGTTAATATTGTTTTTGTTGGTGAAGTAGTTGTCGGGGTTGGTGTCGGGGTTGGTGTCGGGGTCGGGGTCGGGGTCGGGGTTGGTGTCGGGGTTGGTGTCGAAGGCGGTACGTAAGCATTTGCGGTAGTTGCAAGTGTTGCTGAAACAGCAGCCACCTGCACTGTAACAGGCGCCGTACCGGTACTGGCACCAGACCCGCTGGTATACGTATACTGTGTAGTCGAAATCGTAACAGTCAACGTACCGGCAACAAATCTGGAAAAATCAACATCATTGTTAACCGTGGCGGCTACTACATTAACGAGATTTACCAGATCAACGTTAAACTGTGTGGCGTTCCCCGCATTACTTTTCACTGTACTTATCGCTGAGTTAATTGAGATCTCAAGAGCCAGTGGGTTAACGCCGGCAATTGCGCTTGAAGTAAATGCCGCACTTGCGCTATCTCCCAGAGTTCCCAAGTTTGCACCCAACTTCTTTTCGGTCACGATAACAGCGGTGGTGGAAACGGTGTCAACGTTCCTCGTCGTTGTTGCCGAAATGAGTGAGCTTTTATCGACTAAGGCCTTAATGACCTTGAGTCCGCTATATGCCTTTACGACATAATCAGCACTGTCAAGGCCGTTGAAAGAGTATCTAAATGGGTCTGCAGAGGTACCTGCTCCGGTTGCCGACATGGTTTTAACCATATTGCCGCTCAAATCTCTGATTTCAACAGTCGCTGTCGTTGGGGGCAAAGCCACCTGTTTGCCGACCAGACTATTCAGTGATGGGAAGGTAACGGCCCCGCTGATGGCCACTTTGGCAACTGGAGGCGGAGGGGTACTCGATGAAGACGAACCGCCACACCCGCCCATAACGAAAAGTGTTGCGAGGGACAGCACTACCAGCCCAATCCATTTACATCCGTACTTTTTCATGGCCAATCTCCTTTTTGGGTGTTTTGATAAAACAATCCGGTTTTATAAATCCGTAAACGTCGTGCGCTATTTTACAACCAATGTTCTGATAAATACAACAAAATACTGTGTTAATGATATAAAAATAATTATTTGGACTTCGCCACAAAAACACCGTCCCATTCTGCCGGCGGCGGCGAGGCGATAAACTTCCGGCAGCGTCCGGCATACAATGCTGAAACGTGATCCTGATTGGCGGTACTGAGGTCATCAAACATACATAGAGCAACCGCAAACTCCCTGCTCCTGTACAACCTGAGTGCCTCACCGAACGCGACCCGCATCTTGATGTCATCATCAAGCATCAACTCATAAATCGGCACCGGCAGCGACTTCCCTTTTACCGCAACCAGATCGATCTCCCGGAAGGGGAAATCTTCACCTGCCAGCAGTTTTGAGCAGGCCGTGGTCGGTGCAGAGGGTGGAGTTGGCGCTCGAGCGGGGCACGGTCACGGTGTACGTGCAGTGTGACAGGGGCACGGTGTGGGGCGATCCGGAAGCGCCGGGACAACGCGCGCATGTGCACGGGTCGGTCCAACGCGAGTGGCGGCACCTGGACACCTGCCAGCTGGAGACA
>JANNLB010000092.1:0-3072 GCA_031396605.1 Geobacter sp.
CTTCCAACAGTTCCGCCTTTTCCTCCGGAGAAAGTTGATTCTTGAAATAGCCCATCATATGCTGCAGGACGTTGGTGTTCTTCTTGGTCGAAGCGTGCAGGGCCAACCCTTTCATGAACAACTCTTCGTAACGTAAGTACAGTTCGGGCAGCGGCAATTCCTTTCCATGGGCGACGAGTGCTCCCATGCGGCGATAGGCCTCGGGACTATGGGCCATCATCAACAGTTTGTGGGCGGTATGAAACTCCACCAGCCGGCCCAGCGTGGGAGCGGAGGCCAGAAAGTTCTTCCAGCGCCGATAGCTGAAGACCCGTTCGATGAAGTTTTCCCTGAGGTGCGGGTCATTCAGGCGACCCTCTTCCTCCATAGGCAGCAGCGGAAAGTGACGGGCCACCGCTGCAGCGAACAGGCCGCTGCCACTTTTGGCTGCAGCGCCATTGTTATAGACCTTGACCCGGAACAGGCCGGAACTGGGAGAATCCTTTTTGAAGATGAAACCGCAGAGGTCCGCACTTTCAAGCTCTTTGACCTTGACTGTACAGAAAGTTAGCATCTGATCGGTCTGATCGATACGGCTCTTGCCGGTTATCAACCGGGGATTGGCCGGATCGCCTTCCAGGCGCATGGACTCCCTTGGAATCGGCAATCCGCAGCCAACCTCGGGGCAGACCGGCAGAAAGCGGAAGTACTGTCCCAGGGTATCCGTGATGTAACGATCATGTTTGTGGCCGCCATCGTAACGGACATGCTCTCCCAGCAGGCAGGAGCTGACACCGATGATGATGGAATCTGTCATGGCGATACCTTTTCCCCTTTCAGCAGGTCACGCTTCAGCTTCTCATCGATCGGCTCGCGCCCCAGCCAGATGCCGAAATAGGCGGCGGCGAAATCGGACCCCTCGATGACGATCAGCGGCGTGCCGTTCAGGGCAAGCTCAGTTCCCCGACCCGGCAGATAGGTCAGGGAGTAGCGGTCGCCTGATTTGACGTCCTTATAGGCGGCATTGATCCGGTCAATGCGTCCCTGCAGCCTGGCAAGTTCACCCGGTGTCTGGTTGCGTTCCAGGACCGGCTCGGCGCCCTTATCGAAATCCGGCCCCTTGATCGATACCAGGTAGCTTATCTCAAGGCGTTTTGGCACATCGGACAGGACATCTTCCGCCTTGACTCCCTCCGGCAGGTAGAGGGCCGCCACGTAGGCCTTTATAAACTTCAGATAGCGCAGCAGCGCTGCATTGCGCAGCGGCACCGGCTTGCCTCCGATGGTCGTACTGTCGGCAAAGGGAATGTTTTCAACGGTCAGAGCGTGTGACTGGGGGGGGAGAATGAAATTGAGTGCCAGCAGCAGAAGACAAATGACCCCTAATAAATGGCGGGAAAGGCGAGTTATCATGCTTGAAATGATCCTCAATGGTTGAAGCATCTGGTCAGGCTCCCTTTATTGCGCTACGCACAGCTTCATCGTACGGTTTCAGCTGCAAGGGAATAATGTCACGGATTGCGTTGTCACGACATACAACCTCATTTTTCAGGCCTTCTATCAATGGCATGGAAACCGAGGGCGGTACGGGGGTTATGAACCCGACCCAGTAAGATGAGAGCTTGGGAGTAAGCACCGGTACCGGGAAAATATAGAGCCGCTTTCCTTCGATGCCAGCGAAACGTTCCATCATCTCTTTATAGGTGAGGACCTCCGGTCCGCCGATATCGAAAGTCCGGCCTGCCGTACGTTCTTCAGCGAGGCAGCCTGCCAGGTAGCCGATTACATCGTCTACCGCTATTGGCTGGCAACGTGTGGTCACCCAACGTGGGGTTATCATAAGCGGCAACCTGTTCACCAGTGCCCGCACCATTTCGAAGGAAGCTCCGCCAGCACCAATAATGATGGCTGCCCTGAGAAAGGTTGTGGTGAATGTGCCTTTTTTGAGTATTTCAGCAACTTCGAGACGACTTTTAAGATGTTCGGAAAGGTCGTCGCCTGTTTCGCCAAGTCCTCCCAGATAAATCACACGCCGTACCTTTGCCCTGTTGGCCGCAGCAACGAAATTTTCAGCGGCTTCGCGATCACGTCGCTCAAAGCCAGCGCGACCGCCCGACATGGAATGGACAAGGTAATAAGCTGTGTCTATCCCGGTCAGAGCTCGGCCTAAGGTAGCAGGCTCAAGCATATCGGCTTGAACAATCTCTGCACCATCCGGCATCTCAGAAGAAGTGCGTCGTACCATGCAGCGCACCGAAAACCCTTCATCAAGCAGTCGTTGTGTCAAACGCCTGCCTATGAAGCCGGTTGCCCCGGTAATAAGTATTGAACCCTGTGACTTTTCCATGTAGCGTATTCCTTGTTAAATTATTTGTTAAGTATATGACAAAAAACATGATTAGCAACCCATACTCTCCCTATAACTTCAAACAGCTGAAACTGGTCTGTACCGTCGAATCTATGAGGTGATAATTAATGCGTTTTGGTTTGTGCTGCCTGTTCAAACAGGAAAAAATCTCCTTCCGCACGACCACCGCCAAAACGCTGTTCGCCATGAACCGTAGCGAACAACTTCTCAAACTGTCCGGTATCTGTCATGACAATGCCCGCAACCTGCTGTGTGCCGTACATGCATGTCACAAGCTTGGCATCGGCGCCTTCCGCATCATGTCACCACTGTTCCCGCGCATGACACACCCTGAAGTGGGCTACGGGTTAAGTGAACTCCCCGACGGGGATGACATCAGGCAACTGCTCGGCGCAACCAGGATCTTTGCCCGGCAGAATGACCTCCGTCTCAGCTTTCATCCTGACCAGTTTGTCGTATTATCCTCGCCACATCCAGCGGTAGTTGCCAATTCAATCCGTGAGCTGGAGTATCAGGCAAACCTGGCTGAGGAAGTGGGAGCTGATGTTATCAATATCCATGCCGGCGGGGTTTATGGTGACAAGCTGGTGGCCCTCGAAAGGTTTTGTCAGGTTTTTTCTGATCTGCCGGAAGCCATCAGAACCCGGTTGACGCTGGAAAATGATGACCAAAGCTACACCGTGCGCGACCTTTTGCCGATCTGCGCACGGCTTTCCATTCCGCTC
>JANNLB010000094.1:0-9971 GCA_031396605.1 Geobacter sp.
ACTACATCATGTGCGGCCCACAGGCCAACAACAATAATGCCTTTACGCTCGGTACGCCGCTGACCGAGATCTATGTCATGCACGGTGAAACAGCCGCTGCCGCCTCATATGCCAGGCGCCTTGTCAAGGAGGACGAAGCGGGTAATGATCTTACCCCCGTTCTGGACAAGATGAACCAGATGATTAAGGACTACCAGGACAAGTCCCGCCCGGCCTATTGCGGTAAAAACGGTTTTGTCGACGAAATAGTGTTGCTGACTGACCTGCGCAAGTATCTTCAAGCTTTTACCGGGGCCAACTATCAGAATCCACGGTCAATCACTCCGGTTCATCAAATGCTTCTCCCCCGGATTATTAAGGGTTAAGAGTGACACCAGTGGACAGGAGCCCTGGTCGATAGCGTCCGGGGCTCCTGTCCACTGCGTTTTCATGACCGCTCGGCCTATTCGGGATACCATCTGATTTTAGCGAATTCTTTTTTCAATTCTAACGTACTAAAAAGGAGTTGCACATGAGCAAAGCAAAAAAACCTCTGGGATTGACCGAAGTCGTATTGCGGGACGCCCATCAGTCCCTCTTCGCCACTCGTCTGCGTCTGGATGATATGCTTCCCATCGCCGATAAACTCGACCAGATCGGCTACTGGTCCATAGAGATGTGGGGTGGCGCCACGTTCGACTCCTGCATCCGTTTCCTTGGCGAGGATCCCTGGGTCCGTCTCCGGGAGCTGAAGAAGGCTATGCCCAAAACACCGCAGCAGATGCTGTTCCGGGGTCAGAATATCCTCGGATACCGCCATTATGCCGACGATGTGGTAGAAAAATTCGTGGAGCGGGCGGCGGTCAACGGTATCGACGTATTTCGGGTGTTTGATGCCATGAACGACCCCCGCAACCTCGAAACAGCGATCAAGGCCGTCATCAAACAGGATAAACACGCACAGGGAACCATGTCCTATACGGTCAGCCCTGTTGACACAATACCCAAATGGGTCGATCTGGCCAAGCGCATCGAAGATATGGGGTCACACTCGCTCTGCATCAAGGATATGGCCGGACTGCTTTCTCCCTACGTAGCCTATGAACTGGTCAAGAAGCTTAAAAAAGCCATCGATATTCCGATCCACATGCAGTGCCATGCGACTACCGGTATGTCTACCGCAACCTATATCAAGGCCATCGAAGCCGGGGTTGAAAATGTTGATACCTCCATATCCTCCATGAGTATGACCTACGGCCACTCGGCCACGGAGGCTCTGGTGGCAATCATGGGAGATACCGATCAGGCTACCGGTCTCGACATGGTGAAACTGCAGGAGATCGCCGACTACTTCACGATAGTGCGCAAGAAATATGCGAAGTTCGAAGGTTCCCTCAAGGGTATCGATGCCCGCATAATCCTGGCCCAGGTTCCGGGCGGCATGCTGACCAATATGGAGAGCCAGTTGAAGGAGCAGAACGCCGGCCACAAGATGGATCTGGTATTGGCGGAAATTCCACGGGTGCGCAAGGATCTCGGCTACATTCCGCTGGTTACCCCCACTTCACAAATTGTCGGCAGCCGGGCGGTCATCAACATCCTGACCGGTGAACGCTACAAATCGATGACCAAGGAGACCGCCGCTGTCCTCAGGGGGGAATATGGAGCTACTTCTGCACCGGTGAACAGGGAGCTTCAGCTGAAGGTTCTGGCGGGAGCCGAGCCGATCACCTGCCGTCCGGCCGACCTGATCGAGGCGGAAATGGACAAGCTCACCGTCGAATTGCGCGGCATTGCGGTTGAAAAAGGGCTCAAGATGGGGGATCATGAAGTGGAGGACGTACTGACCTATGCTCTCTTTCAGCAGGTTGGACTTAAATTCCTCGAACACCGCGATAACCCGGCCATGTTTGAGCCGGTTCCGACCGGCGAGGAGACCGTGCCCAAGGCGGCCCCGGCAGCGCCCGCAATCGGTGGCGGCGATGTTTTTACCGTAACCGGCGGCGGCCAGACGTTCGTGGTGCAGGTCGCCAAAGCTACCGGGGCAGCCGCAGCAGCTGCGGCTGCAGCTTCTGTTGCAGGGACTCAGTCTGGCGCTCCGGCACCCTCGGCAGCTTCCGGGAACGACATCGTTTCGCCACTTGCCGGCAACGTCTGGAAGATAGAGGTGGAGCCGGGACAGGTGGTTCAGGAGGGGGATCTTCTCCTGATTCTCGAAGCGATGAAAATGGAAAACGAAATCTTTGCCGACAGGGACGGTATCGTCGGGCAGATTCATATTGAAGAGGGAAATGCCGTCGTTATCGGCCAGCCGCTCGTCACTCTGCTGGGTGAAGCCGACGTTGCCGCTGCGCCCGCCGGTTCACCAGTCGCTGCTGCCGGGCCTGCTCCGAAAAACGGAGTAACTGCTCCCCTGGCCGGTAATGTCTGGAAGATCGAAGTTTCCGCAGGCCAGCAGGTTCAGGAGGGAGACCTTCTGTTGATACTTGAGGCGATGAAGATGGAAAACGAGATATTTGCCGACAGAGACGGAACAGTCGGCCAGATTCTCATTCAGGAAGGGAATGCCGTCACTATCGGCGATGTTCTCCTGACTATCGACTGAAGGTAAATCCCCCTCAATCCCCCTTTCAAAAAGGGGGAGGTTTTAGAGGCATACGTGAAGAGGAGCATACAGTGATGAACAGGAAATCCGCAGCACTTGAATACCACTCGACCGGCCGCAAGGGTAAGATCGAGGTGATCGCTACCAAACCCTGCCAGACGGCGCAGGACCTCTCCCTGGCCTATTCACCGGGAGTCGCCGAGCCCTGCCTGGCAATCGAGCAGAATCCGGAGGACGCCTACCTGTACACAGCCAAGGGAAATCTTGTCGCGGTCGTGTCTAACGGTACCGCGGTGCTGGGTCTTGGCAATATAGGAGCGCTGGCCGGCAAGCCGGTCATGGAAGGGAAGGGGGTCCTCTTCAAGCGTTTTGCCGACATCGATGTATTCGACATCGAACTGGACAGCGAGGATCCTGACGAAATCATCCGCGCCGTGCAGCTTCTGGAGCCGACCTTCGGCGGCATCAACCTGGAGGATATCAAGGCTCCCGAATGCTTCTACATCGAAGAGGAACTGAAGAAGACCATGAACATCCCGGTCTTCCACGATGACCAGCACGGCACCGCCATAATCTCGGCGGCAGGACTCATCAACGCACTGCTGCTGGTGGAGAAGAAGATCGAAGAGATCCGCCTGGTTGTCAACGGCGCCGGAGCGTCGGCAATTGCCTGCGCCAATCTTGCCATCTCCCTGGGTCTCAAACAGGAAAACCTGATCATGTGCGACACCAAGGGGGTCATCTACAAGGGGCGCATTGACGGGATGAACAAGTACAAGGAGCGCTTCGCCGTTGATACGCCGCTCCGGACCCTGGAAGAGGCGGCGGTCGGGTGCGACGTCATGTACGGCCTCTCCTCCAAGGGGGCCTTTACCCCTGAAATGGTCCGCAGCATGGCGGCAAATCCGATAATTTTTGCCATGGCCAATCCCGACCCGGAGATCACTCCGGAGGAGGCTCATGCCGTGCGTGGCGACTTGCTGATCGCCACCGGCCGCTCCGACTATCCGAACCAGGTCAACAACGTGCTCGGTTTTCCGTTTATCTTCCGGGGGGCGCTGGATGTCCGGGCCACAACGATCAATGAGGAAATGAAAATAGCTGCGGTCTTCGCCCTGGCGGAGCTCGCTCGCGAAGAGTGCCCCGACTCGGTCTGCCGCGCCTACGGCAACGTCAAGTTCCGCTTCGGCCGCGACTACATCATTCCCAAGCCGTTCGATCCCCGTGCGCTGCTGCGGGTCGCCCCGGCCATTGCCAAGGCGGCCATGGACTCGGGTGTGGCAAGGCAGCCGATCGCCGACATGGATAAATACGTGGAAACATTGGAGTCGCTTCAGGGTAAATCGAAAGAAACCCTGCGCATGATCATCAACAAGGCGAAGTGCGACCCGAAGAGCGTCGTCTTTCCGGAGGGGGAGAACGAGAAGATCCTGCGGGCGGCCCAGGTGCTTGTCGAGCAGGGGATTGCACGGCCCATCCTGTTAGGCAACGAAGGGAAAATCCGCTGCACCCTCAATAAACTCGGCATTGACCTGAGCGGCGTCACGATTATCGACCCCGCCACCTCCGACAAGTCCGAGGCGTATGCGGAGGAGCTCTATCAGCTCAGGCAGCGCAAGGGGCTCACCCTCTCCGAATCGAAGCGGCTGATGACCCGTAAATCGCGCACCCATTTCGGCTGCATGATGGTGCGCAAGGGGGATGCGGATACACTGCTTGCCGGCATCGACTCCAACTATGCCGAAACCATCCGCCCGGCCTTGCAGGTGATCGGTAAACAGGATGGGCTGTCAAGCGTACACGGCCTGTATATGATGGTCTTCAAAAAGGGGATATTCTTTTTGGCCGATACGACGGTCTGCATTGAGCCAACCGCCCTGGAGCTGGCCGAAACCGCGATCCTGGCGGCGGAAAAAGCCCGGATTCTGGAAATAGAGCCGAGCGTTGCGATGCTCTCCATGTCCAACTTCGGTTCGGTACGGCATCCTCAGGCCGACAAGGTGCGGAGGGCGGTGGACATAGTCAAGGAAAAGGCTCCCGGACTGGTCATCGACGGCGAGATGCAGGCGGATACCGCGGTAGTTACGGAAATACTGCAGAAGAGTTTCCCCTTTGCCACGCTCAAGGAGGCGGCAAACATCCTGATCTTCCCCGATCTCACTTCCGGCAACATTGCCTACAAACTCCTGCGCCAACTGGGAGGGGCGGATGCCATCGGCCCGATCCTGATGGGGATGAATAAGCCGGTCCATATTCTGCAGCTTGGCGATGACGTCATGGATATCGTCAACATGGCTGCAATCGCCGTGGTAGACGCCCAGAATTGCAGCCAGACAGGGGATGCAGGCGTATTGTAGAAGAACGGGGAGTTTCAGGGTAATGAATTCATTCGACTCACATTCCGATAAGGTCCATGACCACTACGCCCGGAGGGATCTGGACGCGACGATTCTGAATGCTCTGATCGACGCCGGAAAAGATCCCGAACGACTCAAGATTGAAGATCTTGCCGCTATTGATGAATTTCATATCCGTGGCCGGAATGCCACCGTTGAACTCGCCAGGGACCTCACTCCTGACAAAAATATGCAGATACTGGATGTGGGATGCGGACTCGGGGGTGCGTCGCGCTATCTGGCGAACGAGTTCGGCTGCCGCGTAACCGGGCTCGACCTGAGTGCGGATTACTGCCGGGTCGCTTCCACTCTTACCCGGCGCCTCGGTCTCGACTCTCTGGTCTCTTTCCAACAGGGGAACGCCACCAGCCTCCCTTTTCAGGACGGCGCTTTTGATATTGTCTGGACACAGCATGCGGCAATGAACATCCACGACAAATCAGGGCTTTACCGTGAACTGTTTCGGGTTCTGAAGCCGGGAGGGCGACTCGCAATCTATGATATCCTTGCCGGACCGGGTGGCGACGTACACTTTCCCGTCCCTTGGGCACGGGAGCCCTCGATCAGTTTTCTCTCCACATCGCAGCAGCTGCTCGACATGCTCACCGGGACCGGCTTTGAGTTAAGTATCTGGCGGGACGTTACCGAGTCCGGGCGCTCATGGTTCCGTCACATGCGCGCTAAAATCAGCCAGGAAGGCCTGCCTCAGTTTGGACTGCAACTGCTTCTGGGTCCGGACTTTCGGCTGATGGCCCACAATCAGGTTCTTAATCTTGAAGAAGACCGTATTGCACTGATCGAAGTTGTGGTGAGACGCCCCGGGAACAACTAGAAGCACATAACATCTAAAACTAACCCCCCTCAGTCCCCCCTTACCTAAGGGGGGAAGCTTTGAAGTCTCCCCTTAGATAAGGACCCTCTGGGGCCTAAAGGGAGATTTAGAGGGGTTAGACAACGACGGCAGCTATTGGAGCACTTTTATGGACAGCATGGTAACCGGTATTTCGGATCTGCCCGGACTGAAGGATGCGGAACTTGAGGTAAAGGGGCGAGTCGCCCTGCTGACCCTCAAACGGAACGACGTCCGTAACGCCCTGACCGGGACGTCCCTGATCGACGATATCGTGAAGACGGTAAACTGGGCAAATTCCGAACCGGGGCTTTCCGTGCTGATAATCACCGGCGACGGGGCGGCTTTTTGCGCAGGGGGCAACGTCAAGGAGATGCATGACCGGAGCGGCAGTTTCGGCGGATCCGCGTACAGTATTCAGGACGAGTATCGGCGAGGTATTCAGCAGATTCCCCTGGCACTGCATAAGGCGGAGATCCCGGTTATTGCCGCCGTCAACGGTCCGGCCATCGGCGCCGGCTTTGATCTGGCCTGCATGTGCGATTTGCGTATCGCCTCGACACGTGCCCAGGTCGGGGAGACCTTCATCAATCTCGGCATCACGCCCGGTGACGGCGGCGCATGGTTCATGCAGCGTCTGATCGGCTACCAGCGGGCAGCGGAACTGACCTTTACCGGCCGCGTCATCAAGGCGGCAGAGGCGCTGCAGCTCGGCTTGTTTCTCGAAGTCGTGGAGCCGGAGATGCTTCTGCCGCGGGCATGGGAACTGGCCGGCCAGATTGCCGCGAAACCGCCCCTGGGGGTGCGGCTGACCAAGCGGATGATGAAGCTGGCCCAGAGGAGCGACCTCCCTGATTTTCTTGATTTGTGCGCCTGTTTCCAGGCGATGGCGCATCATACGAAGGATCATCAGGAAGCGGTCAGCGCTTTTCTGGAGAAGAGACCGGGTAATTACCACGGGGAATAACTTCGTTAACGCATGTATCCTGTTTATCAGGGGTAGAGGAGATGTACCATGAAAGATGTCTATGTAATCGATTCAATGCGCACACCGCTGGGCTCTTTTGGCGGCGTGTTGTCGGATGTGGAAGCTCCGCGTCTGGCGGCGGCAGTTATCAAGGGGCTCATGGCACGCACGGGGCTTCCGGCGGAAGCAATCGACGAGGTGATAATCGGCCAGGTACTGGCAGGCGGCGCCGGTCAGGCTCCTGCCCGGCAGGCGATGCGCCACGCCGGACTGCCTGACTCCATACCCGCCCTGACCATCAACAAAGTCTGCGGAAGCGGACTGAAGGCCCTCATGCTCGGCGCCGGTTCAATACGGCTCGGTGATGCCGAGGTCGTACTCGCCGGAGGGATGGAGAATATGTCCCTGGCGCCCTACCTGCTCGGTAAGGGGCGCTACGGCTACCGTATGGGGAATGGGGAACTGGTTGACCTCCTGATACTGGACGGCCTGCAGGACCCCTACAGCGGCAAGCATATGGGGGTGATCGCCGAAGCGACCACCGAGAAATTCGGACTGAGCCGTGAAGAGCAGGATGCCTTTGCACTCAACTCCTACAACAAGGCCCAGAGAGCGGTTAAAGACGGTATCTTCAAGGACGAGATCGTTCCGGTTGTAAAAAAGGGGAAGCAGGGTGACGTCGTGGTTAGCGAGGACGAGGAGCCGTTCAAGGGTGATCCTGCAAAACTGACCGGACTGCGGGCGGCCTTCAAGAAAGACGGGACCATAACTGCCGGTAATGCATCGACCATCAACGACGGGGCGGGCATGACCATTCTGGCCAGCGCTGAAGCGGTTAAAAAATACGGGTTGAAACCCAAGGCCAGGCTGGTGGCCTACGCCTCCAACAGCATGCATCCGGACCAGTTTACCGAGGCGCCGGTCGGGGCCATCGAAAAGGTATGTGCCAAAGCCGGTCTGCAGATTGGCGACATCGACCTGTTTGAAATCAACGAAGCCTTTGCCGCTGTAACCATGCTTGCAATCAAAACCCTGGGAATCGATCCGGAGAAGGTCAATGTCAATGGTGGCGCCGTGGCTATAGGCCATCCTTTGGGTGCGAGTGGTGCTCGTTTGACCGCCACACTGGTGAGAGAGATGCACAAACGCCAGGTCCGTTACGGACTCGCCACTCTTTGTATCGGTGGTGGAGAATCGGTAGCGGTAATCTTTGAACGGGTTTAGTTTTACTTGGTCAGATTCACCCCCCCCGCCCCCCCTCTCCGCTGCTGGTGAAGATGGTCGAGGCCGGCTACCTGGGGCGAAAAACCGGAAGCGGTTTCTATGCGTAGTGATACGATAAGAAAAAACGAATAAGGCAGGGACGCATATGGAAGCTACACGCGAATTATACTGGAATGTCGGTCACGGCGCGGCGGTACTGCTGCCGATGTACCTCTTTACCTTTGCTGCCCTGGGGTTTCTGGTCAGAAGCGGTCTGCAGCGTCTGAACATCTATCGGCAGGGGAAGCCGTTGAACCGGACCGGCCAGCGCGCCGTACGGATCGGCGAACTTATGAAGAATGTTCTGCTGCAAAGCAAAGTGCTGGTGGTCAAAGGACCGGGGTATGCCCACGCAATTTTCTTCTGGGCGTTTCTGCTTCTGTTCATCGGCACCTGTTTCGTGGCTGCCCAGGCCGATTTCACCGACCTCCTGTTCGGATATCGTTTCCTGCATGGTGACTTCTATAAATACTTCTCCCTGGTGCTGGACCTGGCCGGCATGGCAGCTGTCATCATGTTGATCGGGCTCCTGGTGCGCCGCTATCTGGTCCGCCCCGATGGACTGGAAACCAGCCGGGATGACGCCATTATGCACGGCCTGCTGCTTGCCATTCTCATCACCGGCTTTGTTATCGAAGGTGCGCGAATGGCGGTGACCGAACTGCCAAGCCGTATGGATCTGGCTATCTGGTCTCCGGTCGGTCTTCTTTTTGCCAGGTTTATGGCCGGGGCGGGGGTGGAATCACTGCGCACCATGCATCAGGTCCTGTGGTGGATTCACTTTTTCCTGGTCATCGGCTTCATCTGTGCCATCCCGTTAACAAAATTCCGACATATCTTCACCACCGCCGCCAATTACTTCTTTGTTGACCTAGGACCCAAGGGGGCTCTGGTCACTCTGGACATGGAAGGCGATGCCGAAAGTTTCGGTGTTGCCCACCTCAAGGACCTGACCTGGAAGGATATCTTCGACACCGATGCCTGCACTAAATGCAAACGCTGTCAGGACCGTTGTCCGGCTCATCATACAGACAAGCCGCTCTCTCCCATGAAGGTGATCAACCAGCTGGGCGAGGTTGCCTGTAGTAATCCCGAGGCCAACCTGATCGAGACGGTGAGCAAGGACGCCCTCTGGTCCTGTACCACCTGCCGGGCCTGCCAGGAAATTTGTCCGGCAGCCATCGAACAGGTAAACAAGATTGTAGACATGCGCCGCAATATGGTGCTGATGGAAGGGGAGTTTCCCGGCGAAGAGGTGATGGTGGCCATGAACAACACCGAAGTCAATGGTAACCCTTTCGGAATGGCGTTCGCATCACGGGGAGAGTGGGCAGAAGAACTGCCGGTCAAGCGCCTGAATGAAGATGCCGAAGTAGACATTCTCTATTTTGTCGGTTGTTACGCCTCATTCGACAAGCGCAATATCAAAGTTGCCAGCAGCTTTGTTCAGCTGTGCAACGCCGCCGGCATCAGGGTTGGAATCCTCGGCAAAGAGGAGAAATGCTGCGGCGAACCGATGCGCAAGATGGGTAATGAGTACCTGTACCAGACCATGGCCGCCGAGAACATCGAGACCATCAAGTCATACGGGGTGAAAAAGATTGTTACCGCCTGTCCGCACTGCTTCAATACATTGAGTAAAGACTACCGTGATCTGGGCTTTGATGTGGAGACTGAGCATTACACCACCTTCCTGAGCCGGCTGGTGGAGGAAGGCAAACTCAAGATCAAGGCCGACAGTTTTGACTGTACCTATCACGATTCCTGCTACATCGGCAGGTACAATGACACGTACCGCGAACCGCGGGCACTGCTGACGGCAGCCGGCGGAACTGTCCGCGAGATGGAACGGTGCGGGTCCGAAAGTTTCTGCTGCGGCGCCGGCGGCGGACGGATCATGGCCGAGGAAAA
>JANNLB010000110.1:0-8152 GCA_031396605.1 Geobacter sp.
CACGCCGCCGAGGACCAGGTGCTGAACACCTACGGCTGGGTCGACCGCGACCAGGGCATCGTGCGCATTCCGATCGCGCGCGCCATGGAGTTGCTGGCCCGACGCAGCCTGCCGGCGCGCGCGGCCGAAGAATGCGTCGAGGCTGGGCAGCGATGACGGCGCGGCGCAATTTGGCGAAGAGCCCTTCGAGACGCCGCCTCCGAGCCCTCTCCCGGATGGGACTGTCGATTTTCTCCGGAGTCCGGCTTCCCCCCTTTGGCAAAGGGGGGTTAGGGGGGATTTTTGAGCTCGGATCCTTCGGAAAATCCCCCTCAATCCCCCTTTGCCAAAGGGGGAGGATATATACCCGACGCCGGACACTCCCCACGCTGTTCGCAATGCACCACCGTCTCAACAGCTGGAAGTTGCACGGAGTCGGAGTCAGCACCGAAGCGATACCCGCGGCGCAGCGAGGTAATGTGAGTACGTTCATGCCGAATAGCAGCAGTTATACGCTGGACTATGAAACTGGTTTCATTCTCGTCGCCGCAACTAAAGACGTCGCAGGCCACATAGCCATGTTCGGGCCAGGTGTGAACCGAAATATGGGAAGCGGAGAGGAGAAAATAACCGGTGACACCGTGGGGAGCGAAACAGTAGAAATGGCGGTTGAGAATCTGGATGTCGGCACCTTCCAGGGCCGAATCAAGGATTGTTTCCCAGAAGTATTGGGAATTTATCTGGTGCGGGCAGCAGCCGAAGAACTCGACCAGATGATGGATGCCGTCAGGGCGCTGTTGGGTAGCGGCTGGGTAGTCATACTGTAGCCCTGCCGCCCCGGACGCACAACAGCCGGCGTCTCGCACTGGGTGCGAAACGCCGGCTGTTGTTATGGTGACTATAATTGTTAGTTACGGAATAGAAATTCTGTCTGTGCAAGATTGTGGCCACGTCACGCCTCGTTATCTTTAATAATGCTTGCCGTTATAAAGCACAAATGAAACAGTTTTACAAGTTTTTTCAGGACATAACATATCGATCATCTTGTCATCCATGCCTTCCCGTGGTACTGTTGTTCCGCCTATACACAAGGAGTCAGTGAAGAATATTCCATGCGAGTTTATTTCGACACCAGTGCGCTCAACAGAATTTTTGACGACCAATCTCAGCCTCGTATCTACCTTGAAGCTACAGCCATGCTTCTGGTATTTTCCCTGCTTGAGAGCGGCATATTATCTCTTGTTTCATCTGAAGTCCTGCGTCACGAGAACTCTCGCAACCCCTTTGCAGACAGGCGCCTTTTTGTTACAATGGTCTTGCGTCAGGCAAAGATCATTCAGACGCTCAGCCCGGTAATTTTGAAGAGAGCCGTGGAGATAGAAACAACATCCAGCATCAAGGGCTATGACGCTTTACATCTGGCCTGTGCGGAAAAGATAAAAGCCGGGTACTTTATAACCTGTGATGATAAAATCATTAAACGCTACAGTGGAAAACTCAGTGTCATAAATCCAGTTGATTTCGCTCTATTAATGGTGCAGGAGCCTTAAATGAAAACTTTACGTAAAAACATCAAAATGCCCGATGCTGAACAGGTGAGAACCGAAGCCATGCAAACGGTAATACAACAGCTTGGTGTAGCAAAAGCCGCCTTTTTTATTCGTGAAACACTGTCCGGACCGACCGATTACCTCAAACTCAAGGACGACCTGTTCAAGGACCTTACTGCTACTGAAATCTACGAACAAATCAAGGCTGGCTGAAGAGCCTCTCTCTCCAGCATCTTGCCGCGATGGTTAGACTCCGTTCACCACCCGCGCCCTGAGCAAAGTCGGAGGGCGCTGCTTGGCAATATCAGTTTTTCAGTCGGTTCAGCCTGTTCTTGTAGATATAATTCGTCCCCTGAATATACCCCAGGGCATCCATCAGCAGATCTTCCTGCGGCTTTATTACTGTCGTTGCGCCATCCTTCCTGACAAAACTGAAGTAATCGGCCTCCTTCTTGGGGCCGAGAACCAGCAGTTTGTCATCCTGAATATAGCCGAGTTTCTGATAGGTCGATATAAACGCCCGCTCAATCCAGGCATCGGCGGTCATGATATCCTTGCCGATAAACGCGCTGGTATATCTGAAATTAAGCAGCCCGAGCAGCGTTGGAGCGACATCAATCTGGCTCATCATCCGGTCGACGGTCTGCGGTTTGATGATCGCCGGAGCATAGATGAAGAGCGGTATTTCATAGTTTTTTACCGGCAGCGCAAGTTTTGCTGCACTGCCGGCACAGTGATCGGCCACTATGACAAAAATGGTGTCATTGAACCAGGGCTTCATTTTTGCCTCAGCCAGCAGGCGGCCGATTGCATAATCGGCATACTTGACGCCGCCGCTGCGGCCGGTTTTTGACGGTATATCGATCTTGTTGTCGGGATAGGTAAAGGGGCGATGATTCGAAGTGGTCATCACGACACTGAAAAAGGGTTTTTTATTGCCATGTGAAAGATCCGCCTCCCTGATAACCTTCAGAAACAGGTCCTCGTCACACACACCCCAGGCATTGGTAAATGTTATTTCGTCTTTTGAGAAATTTGTCCTGTCAATCGTAGTAAAACCATTGGTTGCGTAAAAATAGTTCATGTTGTCAAAATAACCATGACCGGCATAGATAAACTTGTTATCGTACCCCTTCTCCTTCATGACCGAGCCCCACGAAACAAAATTTTCATTTTTGGGACGCTTCACAATCGACGTGCCCGGTAACGGCGGCATGGAGAGGGTGAGCGCTTCCAGTCCCCGCACGGTTCGGGTGCCGGTTGCATACAGATGCGTGAAAAAGAGCGATTCTTTGGCCAACCTGTCCAAATTGGGCGTTATCCCCTGGGTATTACCGAATGATGTCAAGTATTCAGCGCTCAGGCTCTCTTCGATCACCAGTACGACGTTCAGGCGTTTTTCCGCTCCATCCGGCTGTATAATCCGGGAAACGGAAGGGCCGTCCCCGCCGACAAAACGGCTGTTCTTTTCCTGCAACAACCCTCTCAGATGTGCAAGCACTTCTTTATTATCTCTGTTGACGTAAAACTTGTTGAAATCCAGCTCGTTATTTCTGAAGGCCGAAAAGAGGCAATAGATGCCGTTTCCGCATAACTCGTTCGCATAATTGTTCGGGGATATCTGCGTCAGGGACAACTCTACAGCCACAAAAGAGAGCACCGGCAGGACGAGAAACGCCGCGCCGACCTTCAGACGGCTGCCGATGCCCGATTTGTGCTGGAATGAACGTGACAAATGCTTTCTAACCGGGATGAAGGCGAAGATACTCAGAAGCAGCAGTGCCCCGAGAATTGCGTTAACCGGATAAGACTCCCGGATATTGCTGATAACTTCGTTGGTATAAATGAGATAATCGACCGCAATAAAATTGAAACGGGTGGCAAATTCGTCAAAGAACGTATATTCGGCAACTATGTTGAACATCATCAGGTAGATAACAGCAAATCCCACGGCGTAGGAACAGATCCTGAAAAGTGTGCTATTGAACACCCTGTCGGGCAGGATGACGGCAACCAGCACGAACGGGATGGCGAAATAAGAAAATGTTACGCAATCGAAGACAAACCCGACCGCATACATTTTAATCAGCAGCAGCGGAGCCAGATCGAGTTGAGGAATCGACTTCACCAGCAGAATCGTCCGGGTGACAGCCGAAAACAGAATAATAATCAGCCAGAGAGTATAAATTGAATGAAATCTGCTTTTTGCCTGCATATAGATACTGTCCTTTAGATATTTTTGATATTCGAATGATCGTTCAAGCTGAAACCTTACCACCCCTGGCCCCTCCTAAAATAGGAGGGGGATTTTAAGCTCCCCTCCTTGATTAAGGAGGGGTTGGGGGTGGTTGCTTTTGAATGAAGTTTATGGGGACGTTACGGTGATGACCTGGCTCCCCTCGCCTCCCGGATTTACGACCTGAAGCCGGAAATCCTTATTGACCGGCGAATATGGGTGCCGCTGGTAGATCAATTTAGTGCAGTCGACATAAATCAGTTTTTCCCGCTCGGTCATATCCTGGCCGCCACGCCCGCCGATCTGCATGCCGTCTACATACACAGATGAATTTTGGTTGAAATTCTTTCCGGTAATTATCAGTTCATAGAAGTTAACATGTTCGTTTCCAACCGTCACCTGGCCAATTTCCGGTCTGGTTTCGACAGCCAGAGTCAGCGGCACCGAACTGTTTTCAGGAGCGTTTTTCACCAGCACCTGGTGAAGTCCGCCCGGCACAGCCGGGACAGTGAAGGAGATGGTCTCCGGCGAAAGGAGCGAGCTGGTCAGCGCAGCCCCGTCAAAGAAAAGCATCGAAGTGTCGCCGAAGTTACTGCCGCGGGCAATAACTTCGCGCTCCCTGCCTGCTGCACAGGAGCTGATCAGGGACGGTTGCAGAGAGCTGAGTACGGGACGGGACGGGAGGACCGTAAAATTATAGGATCTGCCGGTCATGCCATCGGAGCGTTTCAGGTACAGGGCGTACAGACCCGCCTCCAGCTGTGGCGGTACGTTGAATTCAGCCTGTTTGGCACCGGTGATCCGGGGCGTAATTTCAACACTCCCCAGAAAAACGCTGGCATTTTCCCCGAATCCGGTTCCGGACAGCGACACCTTCGCACCCGGCTCCGCCTGGGCCGGAATGATGCTGAGAATGGTAACCGGCACGATCACCGGGACAGGTTTTGGCGCATTCTCGCTCTTCACCCGCTTCGGACGTTCGACGGCAGACGCTTCGCACGCCAAACAAACGCAAAATACTAAAATAAGTGCTCGTAAGGATATTAGTATCATTTGGACACTCCTGATCTAAAAATATTCAAGCAAGGCTTGTCTGGCTTGGCTTACCCTTCAGCCGTCATAGACAGCCAGATCCCGCTCAACATAAAAAGGACATTCGCACCCCAGGCGGCGACTACCGGGGTCAAGACGCCGCTCCGGCCATAGGAGAGCAGCACCGCGTTGACGACAAAATAAGCAAAACCGATCCCGATGCCGGCGCCGATTCCCATGGCTAGCCCCCCGGAGCGGCTGTTTCTGAGTGCAAAGGGGATTCCGAGAAGTACCATTATCAGGGCAGCAAACGGTGAGGCAATTTTGGTGTGCATCAGCGTCAGATAGCGATAGGCCTGATATCCACCGCGCCTCAGGTTGTTCGCATACTCTTTCAGCGTACGGATACTCATGTTATCGGCATCTTTATCAAGAACCTGCAGATCTTCAATTTTAAGATTGAGATCAAGCTGCATCGTCTGGGCAGTGTGCAGTTCATATCCGGAGGACGTCGTCTGAAACTTTTTCAGGATAGCGGCATTCAACGACCAGCTCCCTTCCCGGTAGACAGCCGTCTCAGCGTCAATCCTGCTGACCGGATTCATATTGCCGTCAACATTCCAGAGAATCACTCCGCTCAAAGTTCGAGTTTTCGGTTCAAACATACGGGCCTGCAGAATGGTAGATGCTGAGCGGAACCAGATATTGTTGCGTTTGAATGTAACACGATCGTCTTTCTTCTTGATCTTGACTCGATCGATCAATTCCGTGCGTGCGTAGCTGTGCGGCAATACCAGTTCGGCGTTAAACAGCAGCAGAATGCTGGCTGCGAACCCGAGAGTCAGCATCGGCATGGAGAGACGCAACAGACTGACTCCGCAACTGCGCATGGCAATGATTTCGCTGTCGCGCGACAGAACACCGAGTGTCAGAAGCGTAGCCATAAGAATCGAGAAGGTGGCGGTACGACTGATCATTTCCGGGATTTTCCAGACAAAGTATTGCAGGATATCACCTGCTATCCCTCCGGCACGCAGAAAGCGGGGAATCTTCTCAATCAGATCTATGACAAGATAGAGAGCAACAAAGCCGCTCAGACAGAGCATAAGCAGGCGTAACCAGGTTTTGGCAATATATCGGTCGAGGATGCTCATATCAGGGTGTCTTCCGGAAAAAAACAACAATATTTTTCGCAGGAAAAATCGGCAGGATCTTCTCCAGTGATGCCAATCGTAATAAAAACCATCCCAGGCCGAAAAAAAGCAGATTGGGAATCCAGAGAGCAAGTGCCGGAGGGACTGCGCCCCGCTCCGCAAACGTGCGCGCAACAGACATCAGTACATAATAGGCAAGAATAATGGCAATACTGACGGTAAAACCGCCCGATTTACCCGCTCGACGATTCTGTATCCCCAGCGGTACCGCCAGGATTGCGAAAACCAGGGAAGCGAAAGGAAAGGTAAAACGGCTGTGAAACTCTGTCAGAGTTTTCAGACGGTTTTTGACTGAAGTTCCGGGATCATCAATCCTCCGCTGAAGTTCGGATAACCACATATCGGGATCATTGCGGGACATTTCGGTACCGCTCCCCTTTTCGCCGACCGACATGCCGTATTCACCGAATTGAACCAACCGGTAGAGACCACCTGAACCGGCCATATGGATGGAACCATTGTGCAGGGACAGCAGGAGAGCCTGGCTGCCCGGCTCACTTGAAACAACGCCGTCCCGCGCAAATATGGTCATGGGGCGATCAGGATTGCGGCCGTCGTGAATAACGACACCTTTCAATGTCCGGCTCTGTTCCTCGTAATGGTCGGTATACATGACGACACCCGGAATATCATCCCAGAAGGTTTTCTCCCGGATCGTGGCCGTAATGTTACGCTTCAGCACCTGGAAACTGAGATCCCTGAAGGCGCTGTTGCCCCATGGAACGCCGATTGTACTGGCTCCCAGAGCCAGGAGCACGGCAACCAGCGCGCAGACGATGACCGGCGGTAACATCTGAATGAGGCTCACGCCGCTTGACTTGATAACAACAATCTCGTTATCGGCGGAAAGTCGCCCGAACGCCAACAGTACCGCAAGTAAAAAGGCCATTGGAATCGTGAAAACCAGAAAAGAAGGGACAAGATACAGGATCATCCTGCCGACATCTGTCAGCGGGACACCATGTGACACAACAAGATCGGTCAACGTGATCAAGCGTCCCATCAGCAGTACCAGGGTAAAAATGACAATGCCAAGTAGAAAGAGCGAGGAAATTTCTCGAATTATGTAGAGGGATAAAATGCGTTTCACGGGCGAGATGATACATGAACGGGAGAAATGTGTAAAGAGCCGCAGAGGCTAATCGAAATGTATCACACGAACATTCTCCGCAACAAACTGTAATCAGCGTTCAGTGGCCTTCAGAAACTTTACCAGATGCAGTTTCCAGACCGCGGCCTTGGTATGGGTCCCATGCCCGACGGTTTCAGCGCTCATTGGAATAACCAGCGCCTGGCCATGTCTCACCAGCTTGATCTGCCGTTCCAGAATGCCCAGCTCGGGCGGATTGATCAGGTCGTCGCCAAAATTGATGGCCAGCGGATCTTGATTTTGCGGCTGCTTGAAGTTGTAGCGGCAGGCAAAAATACACCAGTTGTTGTTGTAAGACAGACGTCCTGCATTAAAAGTTCGAAAAAATATCTCCGCCTGTGCGGGGAACAAGCTTTTTCAAACATGTGCCGCCCCTCAAAACCCGGTTCATCCCCGCGCTTGCGGGGAACATCTTTTTGTGACTCTGGCACGGGTACCGGCGGCCGGTTCATCCCCGCGCTTGCGGGGAACATTACCAGCGGCTATAATGCTTTTCATCTGCTGACGGTTCATCCCCGCGCTTGCGGGGAACATCCAATCATCCCATGACCGGACCGGCCAACGTACGGTTCATCCCCGCGCTTGCGGGGAACATATTGTAGAGTTCCTTTTCCTGGATCGTTTCGCCGGTTCATCCCCGCGCTTGCGGGGAACATGCTGGATGGGTGGCCGGAATGGTCGTTTCTCTCGGTTCATCCCCGCGCTTGCGGGGAACATTTCAGCAACGTGCACTGCCTCTGCGGCGATGCCGGTTCATCCCCGCGCTTGCGGGGAACATCCCTGAACCAGCAGGCCATACCCGACCACCGCCGGTTCATCCCCGCGCTTGCGGGGAACATTAGCTCAAAACATCCATCACGATTGGAGACAACGGTTCATCCCCGCGCTTGCGGGGAACATATCACTGTGCCCCCGTCTGACGATCAAGACGCCGGTTCATCCCCGCGCTTGCGGGGACCATCGTAAGTACTTCGTGGTGGAGGTAGCTGTG
>JANNLB010000128.1:0-25544 GCA_031396605.1 Geobacter sp.
CGTTTTTTCCAATGGTCCTCAGGAGGTTTCTCGTCAACCCTTCTCAAGCCTCTTCTGATATTGAGTGCCCTGACCAGATTCCGGTTCCTGGCTGCTATTTTCCATAGTGCGTCTGAATCGAGAGTCATGCCGGTCGCAAGCGAGATTATTTCTGGCAGATTGTAGATGTGATAGGGAGGTCTCCCGCCAAACTGGCCTCTGAATGAAGACAGGAAAGCACACGTCCCGATAGCATCATCGACGTAATGCATGGTCTCATTCCAGTCACAGATGTTGACGGACGCTTCAATGGTTGGATGTGTACGAGGTTCCCACTCCATAAACCATTCTTTAAACCTCTCAGGCGCTGCATCCCATCTTTCGACAAACTTCTTTCTCTCCTCCTTGTCAGCAATAGGTGCCTGAGGGTAGGACCCTTCAATTTGGGTGATATTCATCTTTTCGCCGGTGGCATACATGAGGAAATACGGATAGTTGATCATATTCAACTTGATAGGCACCTGCTCAAATTTCTTGATGGTGTTATGATCAAATGCTTCCGCGCCCTTACCAATCTGCCGTGCTGCCGCATAAACGCCATTGGCTAAAATATCGCCAACCCCCTCCCGTCGGACGATTTTCTCAAGCAGATAGAAAAATCTCCCGGCGCCGTCGGGCGGAAAATCCGGCAGATTCTCGTCAGTCAGAATACCGGCTTCGTAAAGCTCAACGGCGAAGGCCATAACCTGCGGCGTTGAATATGCGTCCAGTCCGTACTCCTGGGTAAGGCCGATTATGTTGTAATCAAAATCCAGCTCTTCGTAGGCCGCCATTGCATAGGTAAGTTTGCTGTAGCACTTTTGGAAATAAGGTCGCCGTCCCGGGTAGTTGATCGCCTGATGACAATCCTTCGGACAATTAAAGCAACCCGTCCAGCGAATCCGCAACTCCTCTTCAGTTTTCAGCCAGAGCTCTTCACGCTCCTTGTTCCAGAAATTGGCTCTCCGTGCGCGTGCATTACCCCAGGCAAAATTATCAACATGGAACTCGTCACCTTCGCCTTTGGCCATCGTATCCCCGGCGTCAGGGTTATCGTAAATTTCCTTGTACATGCGGCGGCAGATCTCAAAAAGCTCAGTTGGCCGGGCAACATTGACATCTTTGGTGCCGCGCACAGCAATCGCCTTGATCCGTTTATCCCCCATGATAACCCCGACCCCGCGGGAGGCGCTGGAATTGTGGTGCTCGATGGAGGCCATGTAGACCCTGTTTTCACCGGCCAGGCCGATGGCCGCGACCTGGATTTTGAGATCCTTCAGTTCCTTTTTAATCTGTTCGGCCGTTTCCGAGGCGCCCATGCCCTGGAGATGGGCGGCATCGCGGATTTCAACCTTGTCGTTGTGGATGTACAGGTAGACCAGTTCGGGCGACTTGCCGCGAAAGATGATTTTGTCGTAACCGGCGAATTTCAGTTCCGGTCCAAAGAATCCACCGAACAGGGAGTGTGAATAACGGCCGGTCTGAGGGGAAAATGTGTCGACAGCGGTACGATTGGCACCGATAACGGGGGTGCCATGTAAAAGACCGGTGCTGAATATGAGGAGATTATCGGGAGAAAAGGGGTCCGTTTCAGGAGGAACCCTGTCCCATAATATCTTCGCGGCTGTACCCTGACCACCAAGATATTGCTTGGTCAATTTTGGGTCGGTCGCGATTCTCTCGATGTTTCCACTCGTGAGGTCAATCTCCAGATTAAACCCTGTCTCTGCAAACGGCATAGCTCATTCCTTTTCTGAATCGATAATAAAAAGACACCGAGCACAAAATGTCCAACAGCCCAAGTCGATCCGCCTGACTATTCGAGTTCTTTCCATTTGTAATCAATAAGTTCGACAAGGACTCCATTCGTTTTTTTGGGATGAATAAAGGCGAACTCACAATCGCGGAAGGGCCTGGCTTTTCCGGAGACGTCGTCAGCGAGCGGATGGGGATTTTTGATAAACGGGTACTCTTTTGCCTCCAGATCGGCGACGGCTTCCCGGGTATTTTCCACATTAAATCCGATGAGCATGATCCCTTCGCCATGCTTCTCGATCCACTGGGCAACCGGACCGTCTGGTGTTGTCGATTCCATCAGCTCAAATCCAACACCGTCGAGCCAGTAACGGGCAACACGGATTTTTTCCGGTTCATCCTCGTACGGATCGTCCGGTTGCGATTTCCCGAGAATCGGTTCCCATATTTTTCGGGCTGCGTCGAGATCCTTTACTGCAATACAGAAGTGGTCCATTTTTTTAACGTTCATCGCCCATTCCTTTAGTTTTATTTAATATTATTTTTTGATATTAAGGCTAGCCATTCTATTACCTGTTGCAAGCTATTCCTGCTTATCAAAGTTTGCAGACCGGCCTCCACCTCACCCAGTATTGGCTCTTTTTCCCGCTCTTTTTCCTCTTCCAAGTACGTCAGGGCACCGGGGCGGCAAACCTGAACACACAGAGGTTCTTCTTCGCCGTTACACATATCGCATTTAAGAGGGAGTCCTGAATCCGGTTCTTTAAATAAATCTCTGGCTGAGCAGGAAGACCGGCAGAAACTGCATTCTGAGTAATTTTTACCATTTATCGTAAGGGAGTGTCGGCCTGAACACTCAGAGGCCGAATGATAACCGGCGAATACAGGTACATACACATCACTCAGCTCATCTATAAACATACGAACCCGAGACCGCGCAGGATTAATACTGCTATATTTCGGGTTGGCGTGAAATCCAGAGCAAGCTACCTCGCATGCACGGCAACCAATGCATTTATCAAGGTTCACCTTAATAGTTTTTACAAAATTAGAAGTTGAACTGCCCATTGCTTTGTTAACCTCTCTACTATTAAAGTTCTGTTATTTTTTCACCGTACGAATGTTTGTGGTCAGTCAGATGCTTATCCGGTCGTTTCGAAATCGGCCCGGCGGCGTTCCATGAAGGCGCCTATACCTTCTTTTGCCGCCGCCGTAAGAGCACTTTCGCCAAAAGCGTCATAGCCCACCTCAAGGGCCGCAGCCAGAGACGGCGCTGCAGCTGCTGCCTTTACGGCCCTGGCCATGATCCCGGCGACTGCCTTGCTCAGTACTTGTCCGGTCACGCTTGTCGTACCACCGCTCGTGATAGTGGGGATTTCTACCGGTTTTTCAGAGATATGATCTCCCTCACAACTCATTCTATTTACCAATTTGATTGCAGCAGGAATCAGTTCCGACAGTTTGTCGACCACCTCATCCACCATTCCGATCGCGTAAGCGTCTTTTGCCTTCAGCTTTTTCCCTGTCAACAGCATGTCATGGAAGGTACCCGCGGCGCTGGGCCATCTGCGGTAAGGCACAACCATGGCGCCGATGCCCGGCACAATGCCAAGTGTAATTTCAGGCAGTTGCATCCAGGCTTCCGGAACCGCAACGATTCCGTGACAGCGGATGGCCAGTTCGAACCCGCCACCCAGTGCCATGCCGTTGAGCGCCGCAACAACCGGCTTTCTGCATTGATCCAGATGAACCAGAAGCCTTGAACAGGCACGTGCATACTCGACACTCTGTTGCTTGTTTCCAAGCATGGATGGGAACTTGCCGATATCCGCCCCGGCGCAGAAGGCCTGCGCTCCATATCCGGTGATGACGAAACCATGAATATCCGGATTGTCCTGATACGTTGTGATAACCCGCAGGATCTCATCGGTCATACTGTCATGCAGGGCGTTCATGGCTTCAGGTCGGCGCAGACTGATGACTATGGCGCCATCCACCTCGCTGACCAACAGGAAGCGGTAATAGTTGAAATAGTCGGCAATAGGTTTTTTCGCCATGGGCATGCCCGGTTTATGTTTGGCAAATTCTACCAGAATCCGCGTAACTTCGGTATCCCCCATTTCACGCATCAGCTCGATGGGGCCCTTCTTTAAGCCTAGCGCAACACAGCAGCCAAGGTCAAGATCGGACGCATCACCGATCTGGCGGTCAAGAATATCCGCGGTCTGGGAAAAGAGAATCCCCAGCATGCGGTCTCTGATAATGGTGGCTTTTTCTGCACTAACGGTCACGCTTTTGCCCGGAGCCACTGTCAGCCACTTGTCCACACTATTGAAAATATCGGCCGGACGGTAGTGCTCCCCCTCCTCCTTCATCTGCAGCGTATTGGTTTCCACGATGATCGGATTGCCGTTGGCAAGGTTAAGTACGAAGAACGGTCCGGCATGGACGAATTCAGTCGATACCGTATCGATTTCCGCTGCAGTCGCCACCTCCAGCAAAAGCGCCGCTTCGTTGCACCAGTTGTCGAAGATCCGGTCAAGCATGAAACAGACGGCATCCGCTGTGACCATGGGAACTTTGCCGGTCGCATTGAAAAACCAGCGCAGGTAATCGATAACCGACGGGTCGGCCTGGTCCCACTCGATGACTTCAACCGCCGGATTTTTGAAGGCCGGGGCAAAAAAGTGGGTGACTGTTGCCCGTTCTGGGTGTTTAAGATGGGAAAAGAGCCGTTCAGCTGGCAGGGAACTGGTATTCGAGGTTATCAGAGCATCAGGCCTGATGAGTGCTTCAACGCGGGAAAAGATATCCTTTTTCAGAGCCAGATTTTCGGTTGCTGCCTCCAGCACCCAGTCACAGTCGGCCATGGCGCTATAATCTGTCGAAGTTACTATATTCTCTCTGATCTTTACGGCAGCGACTTCGGATATCTTGCCCATGGCAACACCCTTTTTCGTATAACCTGCCATACGTTCAAGGGCTTTTTCCAGTGCCTTTTCATTGATATCGATCAGGACAAGCTTAAGATCTGGGAGGTCGCTCTTCAGATAGTATCCGATGTCGGGACCGATAGTGCCCGCCCCGATAATGGCAATGCTGCGAGGCATTCCCCTCGTTGGCTGGATCATTACCGGATTGTTGAAGCTTTCTATTCTCATTTAATTATCTCCTCCTTCTTATTTCCTGTCACCGACCTGAATCACGACAGCCATGGCGGTATCCCCCGCCGCACAACCGGTAAACAGGCCGTATCCGCCGCCGTTCTTTACCAGTTCCTCAATAAGTTCAATCACACCGCGCAGTCCCATGGGACCTTGAGGATGACCCCAGATCAGCGAACTGCCGAAGTTATTCATCTTCATCACATCTACTCCGGTTTCCCGGGCAAAGTACAGGTCACCGACCGCGAACGGATTATGGGTCTTGATGGCATCAATCTGCTTAAAGGAGAGCCCGGCCTGTAAAAGCGCCTGTCTGGCCGCCGGAACAGTGGCTTTGGGCATATAGGCCAGGTCGACGCGTGCCTGGCCAAAACCGAGGACCTTGACCGCAATGGCCCGATTTGTGCTCATCTCCATGGCCTTTTCCGGGGTGGCCATTATGATCGCCCCATTGGCATCGGCCGGATGGGTTTGACCGCCGAACGTAATGGTTCCGCCTTCCATGACCGGACGAAGTTTGGCAAGAGCCTCTGCTGTAGATGTCACAATGCCCTCGTCACCCTCCAGTTGGCCGAGGGTTTTCTTAAAATTGGGGGACGGCACATCAAACGGCAGGGTCATAAAACGCTTCAAGAAGGCCTTGTCATCCGTCAGCGCATCGTTGTACTGCTCCTGCCGGCGCAACACCACTTCATGCTGTGCCGCTGTCGTGATCCCACACTCCCGGGCTACGTTTTCGGCCGTCTGCAACATGGTATGATTGCCCAGCGGGTCGCACATGAAGTTATCCATGGTCCAGTTTTCATTTTTGCCGGTGCCGCCCGGACCGGCCGGGTTGGGGTAGTAGATCTGCGGGCCGTTGGAAACCCTGTCCGCCGCCACAACCAGAGCAGCCGAGGCAAGGCCTGCTTCGATCTCCTGCGCCCCGTTAAGGAGGCAACGTACACTGGTGGCGCAGGCCTGGCCGATGGTCGGTCCGCCCACATGGGGCAATCCCGCCATTCCGGTTAACCACGGCAATCCGTAAAAGGCATGCTGCTGGGGCACGGACATGCCCAGCACACCGTAATCAATCAGGGTGGGATCGATGTTTCGTTTGGCAATTTCGTTTCTGGTTACGTAGGCCGCAAATTCAATACTGTGCAGATTTGAAAAACTTCCCTGCCAGCGCACAAATGGTGTTGTCCAGTAAGCTCCGTACGGAATTTCAGCGATAAAGGACATGAGAACTACTCCTTAATAATAATTTTTTAAGACTATAACTTTTGGTAACTCGTCAGCTTGTCCACAAGAATGTTGAAATTTGTCACTTATCTTTTCGCTCATTATAGGTTATTGGGGGGCGAGCTCTCCCCGCGATGCGGCCAGGACGGCCTCCACGATATGGACATAACCGGTGCAGCGGCACAGGTTGCCGGCGATCGCCTCCCTGACCTCCGCCTCCGTGGGGTGGGGGTTGCGGGTTAGCAGGGCCTTGGCAGAAAGGACCATGCCGGGGGTGCAGTATCCGCACTGGACCGCGGCATGGTTGCGCATCGACTCCTGGATGGCGTCAAGTTTACCGTTGACGGCAACCCCCTCGATTGTGGTGATCTCACGTCCGTCTGCCTCGACGGCCAGGACCATGCACGAATCGACGGGCTTGCCGTCGAGCAGCACGGTACAGGAGCCGCAGTCCCCCAGCTCGCATCCACGCTTGGTGCCGTTGAGGTTGAGCTGGTCGCGTAACGTATCGGTCAGGGTCGTATTTCCCTTCACCAGCAGGGTATGCATATCCCCATTCACAGTGAGGGTAATCAGATAGCGCTTCACCCCGTCTTTACCTATAATTATCTGAGACATTTTACACCTCCTCACACATGACCCTCTTCAATGGCTTTACGCAGGGTGCGTTTCGTCAGTACCCCAACCAGATGGCGCCGATACTCTTCCGACCCCCTCAGATCCGATATGGGCCGGCTCTCGGCCGCCGCGGATGCAGCAGCCTGCTCCAGCAGTTCATCGGAGAGGGTCTTGCCCTTGAGCAATTCTTCCGTCTTTTTCGCCCGCATCGGGACGGGGGCAACTGCGCCCAGGGCGATACGGGCATCGGTGATCGTGCCTTCCTGCAAGGTGACGGCCACGGCTACGCCGACAACCGCAAGGGCGCCGGACTTTCGCAGGCCGAACTTCATATAGGTGCTGCTGGTGGTCTGTTGTTCGGGAATGATCACCTCGGTCAGAATCTCATCCGCTGCGATGGCCGTTTTCCCCGGTCCGGTAATGAAATCCTCGAGGAGTACAGTCCGTACACCAGATTTGCCCACCAGCTTGACGCGCGCCCTCAGGACAATGAGCAGTGGGGGGAGATCGGCCAGGGGTGAGGCATTGGTGATGTTGCCGCCGATAGTGCCGACGTTGCAGATCTGGTTGTTGGCCATGGTGTGGGCAGCCATGGGGAGCGAGAGATAGCGCTCCTGGAGAAGGGGCGAGTTGTAGATGCCGTTGTGCGTGGTCAGGGCGCCGATCACAATTCCGCGTCCGGCCTCGTAACGGATCCCCCGCAGCTCTTCCAGGTTTTTCAGCGACACCAGATGATCGGGGACCAGATGACCAACTTTCATCTTGTGCAGCACATCCGTTCCTCCGGCCAGAACCGTGACCTTTCCGCCCAGTTCGGCAAGAAGCGTGCAGGCTTCGGCCACGGTTTCCGGGGTGTGGTAGTCAAAATCCGGCATGTGCATGGTTTTTCTCCCTTCAACAGTTTATGGTGGTCTTCATTTGAGGGTGATGTAAGCTGAAAAAAGTAGACGCCTAATGTGGTATATATTCCCCATAGGAGGCATTCACATGGAGATACCCCGTCAGTACCATACTGAAGAGTTTAAACAGGAAGAGGTCCTTTGGGGTTGTAAATCACTGGGTTAATTGTGTGAACAAAGTACCGGGAGAAGATTCATACAGGGAGCTCCCGCTTCTCAATTCTTATTCTTGCATCCACCGCAACTACCCTGTCCTTTGATCCAAGCAAAGGGTTAAGATCCAGTTCTTTGATTTCAAACCACGACACCTCCTTACATTTGAGATTATAGTCAATATCCAAAGCCGTGAATATTGCACCTTGGTATAATTCATCATTCAGATCGCGGCAGCCAGTATGCAGTGGTGATTTTCAACCAGGCCTATCACAGTGGCGGGACCGTGACGGATTTTCACCGTCTCCCGTTCACTCTGAAAAACTTAAATTTTGTGTTTTAACGGCGCTGCCAGAACAACACCATGGCTCAGTGAGTTGAATAAAAGGGGCATGGAAGCCCTCCGGACCGGCGGTTTCAAGGGTAGCGAGACTAAAGGCACGCCCGTCCCATTACAATATTTATAGAAAGCGAGTGAAATCAATTGAACCAAAGTGCAATAGCCAGATTCGACAATTTCCAATAACTTTAGAATGTGGTCCGGATTATGTCGCGCTGTGGTGAGAAATAACTTAATCCGTCTGAGTTGCAAATGCTGTGTCTTCCCAATGTAACAGTCTTTAAACCGACTTCTGTTGAAGAGGCCGTCTTGTTGGCCGTGTGAAACAGAGAAAAAGGGCTTATTCACGCCAGGAGTATAGATGAAACCGCTTCGCGATATTATGATTCTGAGCCTTGAACAGGCTACGGTTTTGCCCTACCTGACCTATCGTTTGGCCCATGACGGCATGAAGGTGATCCGCTTGGAGCATCCAGTCCATGCCGACCCAAACCGCAAGGTTGGCGACCCTTTCCTGCCAGGCGAGAATGATATGCGCAGCTACTTCGTCGCTATCAACGCCGGCAAGGAAGCGCTTACCCTTAACCTTAAGGACCCGAAGGGGCAGGAGCTGCTTCGAGATCTGTTGGTGAAGCTGGATGTGGACGTCTTCGCCACTAACCAGCTGCCTAAGAACTACGAACCTTTGGGAATCGCATATGACATTCTTAAAGAGGTCAAGCCCGATCTGATTTGGTTGGGATTGACCGGGTTTGGGCCTGATTCCAACGAAGCAGCGTATGACCCGATTCTCCAGGCGCGGGGCGGATTGATGGAACTTACCGGAGAGGCCGAACGGTCCCCTCAGATTGTTGGTATTCCCCTGCCTGACATGGGCACCAGTGAACATGCCTACGGGCTGGTCATGAGAGCACTTTACGAGCGCGCCGTTACTGGTAAAGGCAGCCGCATCGACCTTACCATGATGGACTCCACCGTCAGTTGGCTCACCCAGCCCATCACCATGGCGAAGACCTTCGGTAAGAAGATGAAGCGTCACGGGAACACGCACGAGTTCTTCTCGCCGGTGAATGTATACCCCACTCGGGACAGCTACGTTTTCATGGCTGTGGGAAACGACATCCAGTGGCAGCGTTTGGTGAAGATCAAGGGCTTCGAGGGGATCGAAGCCGAGTCCTATGTCACCAACGCCGGGCGAGTCGCCAACGTGGATGAGCTCAACGCGAAGATATCCGCGGTAACCCGCAACTGGGACACCGAGGAGATGTTGGCGGTGCTTCGCGAAGGGCTCATTCCGGTGGCAAAAGTCCAGACAGTTACAGAGGTTTGCGAGGATGTGGCAGTTCGCGACAAGTTCCTGTCGAGCACCGACCCCGTGTCGGGGATGTCGATTACCCACGCCCCGCCGCCCTTTATGACCCAGTACCTGAAGGAGAACGGGCGCAAGCTTAGCTTTCCGCCCAGGCTCGGAGAGCACAACCAAAAGATATACGGAGACTTGCTGGGTATAAGCAACGAAGATTTAGACCAGCTAAAGACACGTGGAGTGATCTGACTACGAGGAGTAGACCATGCATTTTGGACTGACTGAAGAGCAGGAGTTTTTTCGCACAGCAGTTTCTGACACTGTTGAGAGAATGATTATGCCCCACGTCGAGAAGATCGATGAGACTGACGAGTTTCCCACGGAACTGTGGAAGGAATTTTCCGCTCTTGGCTACCTCGGGCTGCGTTACCCGGAGGAACTCGGCGGGATAGCGGCCGACCCGGTGACTTCCATGATCTTTTACGAAGAACTTTCGCGCGGTTCGGTTGGCTTCGCCCAGGCTGTAATCATGAACACTCTGATGGGCACCCATTTTCTCTACCGCTTCGGTAGCCCGGAAATCAAAGAACGCTGCCTCGTGCCGGCGCTCCGTGGCGAGAAAATCACCACGATGTGCTTTACTGAGGATCAGTCGGGGTCGGACATTGCGAACACCCGCACTCTGGCGAAAAAGGTTGAGGGCGGATGGGTACTCAACGGCACGAAGAACTGGATCACGAATGGCCCCATCGCCGATTTTGCCACCGTGCTCGCCACAACGGACCCCGCGCTGGGGATGAAAGGACTTAACTTCTTCCTGGTAGAGAAGGGCACTGAGGGGTTCAGCCCTGGGCAGACCATACACAAACTTGGAGCCCGTGGGCCGGTCACCGGCGAATTAGTCTTCGTGGATGTGTTTGTGCCTGACGAGAACCTCCTCGGTGAAGAAGTGGGGAGGGGTGCTGACTACCTTGGAGAGATCCTCGACGAGGTGCGCTGCATGACTGGCGCCATGGCTCTCGGCATTGCTCGCGCTGCTTTTAATGACGCCCTTGAGTATGCGCGTAAACGTGAAGCCTTCGGAAAACCCATCGGCGAATACCAGTTGATCCGCGCAAAATTTGCTGATATGGCCACCGAAATGGAGGCCTCCCGGTTGATGGTCTACCAAACCGCCTGGATGTTGGGTGAGGGGCTTCCCACCCGCAAAATAGCAGCGATGACGAAGATGTTTGCCACCGAGACTTGTCTTAAAGTGGTTGATGAAGTGACCCGCATATTTGGCGCCAACGGTTTCGCCCAAGAGTATGGTCCCCAACGCTACTTCAGAGATGCCCGTTTCCTCCTCTACGGAGGTGGCACCCATGAAATTTTGCGTAATTTCATCGGCCGGGAAATTGTTGTTGGCCGCTGAAAACCGCCAGAGGCAAGCAGTAGATCTGAAACGGAGGCAAAAGTGCCTGCCAATAGCCGCTTTGTAGGAGATATACCATGAAGATTGCAGTTCTGGTCAAAGAGGTGCCCGATCTGGAGGCCCATGTCGAAATTGCCGCAGGAGGCAAAGCTCTGATCCTGGAGAAGAAGCGCGTATTGAACTATTACGATGAGATAGCGGTGGAAGCCGCTCTGCAGGTCAAGCAGTCCATTGGCAGCGCGGAAATCTACGCTGTTTCAGCTGGTAATGGAACAGGAATAGAAGCGCTACGCAGGGCATTGGCCATGGGTGTGGATCGGGTAATCCACATCAACGACCCGGCGTTGGAAGGCGCTGGCCCTCTGGTAGTGTCTCAGGCGCTTGCCGGCCTGGTCAAAAGAGAAGGATTCGACGTGGTCTTTGCCGGAAAGAAATCCACCGATGATGAGGCCGGGATGGTCGGGCCGATGGTAGCTGCACTGCTCGGCATCGCATGTGTGCAAGGGGTGACCGCTCTCCGGATAGACGGAAAAGACATCACGGCCAAAAGGGAAACCGAGAGAGGCACAGAGACAGTAAAAGCCTCCCTGCCAGTGGCGCTGACCGCTGAAAAGGGCTTTTACACACCGCGTGTTCCCCAGGTGATGGGTATTATGAAGGCGATGAAAGCTGAAGTGCCTAAGGTCAGCCTTGCGGAAGTCGGCGTCGAAGCCGTTTCGTCGCCCCAAGTCCGGGGTTACAACCGGCCCAAAGTACGGCTCCCCGTTAAGATGATCGAAGGCGCCGCTTCACAGGCTGCCAGCGAGCTTGTCCGGCTGTTGCGCGAAGATGTAAAGGTGATCTGACCCCCGGTATCCATCCGAGGAAGCCCTGCCGGGAAGACGATGTGGATAGGCGGAAACGTTAGAAAAAAGGAAAATATCATGGCGATCTGGACGGTATGTGAAGCCCGAGGGGACGATTTCAGCCCCACCACTTATGAGTTGCTGAGCCAGGCCAGGAAGGTCGGCGCAGAGGCCGGAATGGAGACTGTGGCGGTTGTGGTCGGCGCTGAAGCCGAGCTGGCAGACAAGTTGACCGGGCAGGCCCATCAGGTCATATGCCTGAAAGGGGGTAACCTGGGAATCTTTGACGCGGGCTCGTGGGCCGAGGCCCTCTACGGCACATGCGCTGAAGCCTACCCCCGATTGATTCTCTTCTGCGATAGTGATAGAGGGCGGGAGCTGGCCCCCGCTGTAGCGGCCAATTTGAAATACGCGGCGTTAGTCAACGTGACCTCGCTCGAATGGGAAGATGGCCAGTTTACGATTACCCGGCCGGTGTGCGGCGGTAAGGCTTACGCAACCTATGGCGCCGGTGAAAGGGGATGTGTGGCAGTGGTCAGGCCAAACAGCTTCTCCATAGAACCGGGAGAAATAGCTTCGGCACAGGTGCAAACGGTAGAGGTCGACGTTGCCCCCGGCAAAGTCAGTGTTGAGGAACTCAAACCGCGCGAGGGCAGGAAAATCCCGCTGACCGAAGCACAGGTCGTGGTGTGCGGCGGCCGCGGCATGAAGGCCGAAAAGAACCTCTCCCTGCTTGAAGATCTGGCCGAGGCGCTTGGCGGCGCAGTGGGTGTGAGCCGTGCGGTGGTCGACGCCGGATGGGCTGATCACAACGACCAGGTAGGGAAATCGGGCAAGACAGTTTCGCCCGGGCTCTACATCGTCGCCGGTGTTTCCGGCGCTGTTCACCACACGATGGGAATGGATACCTCCAAGGTGGTAGTGGCAATCAACACCGATGCGAATGCGACGATATTCCGATTTGCCGACTACGGAATCGTTGGGGATGCCCTGGAAGTACTGCCGGCAATTACTAAAGCTTTGAGAGCTAACTGATAGTTTCAATTCAAGAGTGATTTCGCATATGGGAGCAGCAAACTATGGTCAATAGGCAATTAATCAATCCCGGGTCCATCGTCATTGTTGGTGGCTCAAATGATAGGTCAAAGGTTGGCGGCGCGCTCATCAAGAATCTGACCGAGAATAACTTCAAGGGGACCATTTATGCCGTAAACCCTAAAGAGGTCGAAGTTCAGGGATTCCCATGCTTCAAGGATGTGGCGGAAATGCCTGAGGTCGAAATGGCGATCATCTGTGTTGCCGCCGCATATGTGAAAGAGACTGTTGCGAAACTTGCAGCGAACAAAAACTGCAAAGCGTTTATCATTCTTTCAGCGGGATTCTCCGAAATGGGCTCTGAAGGGCAGAAACTTCAGGACGAGATCCTTGAAATCATCAACAATAACGACGGCGCTCTTATCGGGCCGAACTGTATCGGCGTGCTTACCCAGAACTATGCGGGGATATTTGCCGGACCTGTCCCAAGGCTGGACCCGAAGGGGTGCGACTTTGTCTGTGCCTCAGGAGCCACCGCGGCCTGGATCGTCGAAAAGGGAATGCTGATGGGGCTCTCGTTCTCAAGCATGTTCACCGTCGGAAATTCTGCCCAGATCGGTGTTGAAGATGTGATTCAGAACTGGGATGAAACCTTTGACCCGGAGACGAGCTCAAAAATCAAACTTTTCTATATTGAGAGCGTTGCTCAGCCAATGAAACTCCTCAAGCACGCCTCCTCCCTGATCAGAAAGGGATGCAGAATCGCTGCCATTAAATCCGGCACATCCGAGGCGGGAAGCCGTGCTGTGACTTCCCACACCGGAGCCCTGGCCAGTCCTGACAGAGCGGTGGATGCGCTTTTCAGAAAAGCCGGCATAGTGCGCTGCCACGGCAAGGAAGACCTGGTGACAACTGCCGCGGTTTTCTGCCTGCCCGAGCTTACAGGCAAAAGAATCGCAATAATTACCCAGGCAGGCGGTCCCGGAGTGATGTTGACGGACGCACTTGAAAAAGGAGGGCTCCAGGTTCCTCATCTTGAAGGCCTCGATGCTGAAGAGTTGCTTGCCAAGCTGTTTCCCGGGTCAAGCGTTGCGAATCCGATCGATTTTCTTGCCACAGGAACGCCTGAACATGTGGCTCTCTGTATCGACGCCGTGAACGACAGGTTCGATAATATCGACGGTATGGCGGTGATTTTTGGTTCGACCGGGCTGACCGACATTACCGAAGCTTTGGATGTTATTTCAACGAAGAGCAAGAGTTCAAAAAAACCGGTCTATACGATCCTCCCCTCCGTCGTGACCGCAAAGATGGAAGCGGATTACTTCCAGGCGCTGGGGAATGTCTCCTTCTCAGACGAGGTGCTTTTTGCACGGGCCCTGGCGGCCGTAGCGCAAACCCCTCCGCCGGCCGCGCCGGTTGAGCTTGCCGCTATTGACCAGGCCGCCGTCAGAAGCATCATCGCCGGCTGCGACACAGGGTACCTTGCACCTGAGCAGGTGCAGGCGCTTCTGGATGCGGCAGGCATCGACAGGGCCGTCGAGGCCGTTGTCGCAGACAGGGAAGAAGCCGTGAAGAAGGCCGTTGAGCTTGGTTTCCCTGTCGTAATGAAAGTCGTTGGCCCGGTTCACAAGTCCGACGTTGGCGGTGTCGTTCTCAACGTGAAAGATCCGGAAACCGTGGCGAGTGAATTCGCACGAATGATCAAGATCGCCGACACTACGGCGATTCTCATACAACCGATGCTTTCCGGTACCGAACTTTTCGTTGGTGCAAACTATGAGGAAAAATTCGGACACTTGATTCTTTGCGGCCTTGGCGGAGTCTTCATCGAAGTATTGGAAGACACTGCCGCGGAACTGTCCCCGGTAAGCAAAAGCCGGGCGTCCGAGATGATACGGTCCCTTAAATCGTACAAAATAATTCAGGGGACACGAGGTCGGGAAGGGATCGACGAACAGAGGTTTGCCGAGACAATCGCAAGGCTTTCCGCGCTCTGTGAGGCCACACCTGAAATAAGAGAACTCGATCTAAACCCTTTGCTTGGATCAAAGGACAGAGTGGTTGCGGTGGATGCGAGAATAAGAATTGAGAAGAAGGATGCCTCTGCATAAATCAATACTATTGTCGGAGGTCAACCATGGTACGAAAAGGAGAGAGTGTTATGAGATTTGCACAGATTCTGGCGGCAGTTATGTTCACGTTTGTTCTGTTGGTTTCACCGGTACTGGCCGCGAAAGACACGGTCAAGATAGGCGCACTGCTTGCTGTAACCGGACCGGCATCTTTTCTGGGGGCCCCCGAGGCAAGAGCGCTTGAGATGCTGGTCGCAGACATCAACAAGAAGGGTGGCCTGAAAGGGAAGCAGATCGAACTGATAGTCAAGGACACCGGCGCCAGCACTGAAAAAGCCGTTTCCTTCGCGAAGCAGCTGATTGAGGAAGAGAAGGTGCTGGCGATCATCGGACCTTCTACAACCGGCGAAACCATGGGTATCAAGAAGCTTGCCGAAGAAAGCAAGACGATCCTGATATCCGTCGCGTCCGGAGAAGCGATAGTTAATCCGGTTGGCAAGTATGTCTTCAAGACACCTCAGAAAGATAGTGACGCCCTTATCAAGGTGTTGCAGCAGATCCAGAAGATGAAATTGACAAAGGTCGGCTTGCTTACCAGTAATTCAGGGTTCGGCAATGGCGGCAGGGCACAGATCGAAAAACTTGCGCCAGAGCACGGTCTTACGATTGTAAGCAATGAAGTATTTGACAAGGCCTCCAACGATACGACCGGAGAAGTGACCAAGGTAAAGGCCTCCGGGGCAGAGGTGATCATCAACTGGGCAATCGAGCCGGCCCAGGCCATTATTATAAAGAATGCCCGCCAGATGGGCTTCACCGGCCCGATATTCCAGAGCCATGGTTTTGGAAATATCAAGTATGTTGAGGCTACCGGCGCGGCAGCTGAAGGAGTCATGTTTCCTGGTGGCCGTCTGCTGGTTGTTGATACGCTCCCTAAAAATCATCCGCAGAAATCCGTGCTCGCAAACTTCAAAAAGGATTATGAGACGAAGTACAAGCCTGAGCTTGCCAGTACATTCGGCGGCCATGCCTACGATGCACTGCTTATTCTCCAAAAGGCCATAGCTAATGCCAACAGCCTGGACAAAGAGGCGGTGAGAACGGCAATAGAAGGATTGAAAGGCTTAGTTGGCACCGGCGGAGAATTCAACTTTTCAGCCACTGACCACAACGGCCTTACTATTGATACCATGGAGATGCTGATAGTTAAAAATGGCAAATTTGCCTTGCTGGAGCAGAAAGTGGATAAAAAAACCGATCCGAAAAAGAAAAAATAATTTTTTTGGTTCCTCACACAAACCTGTGCAAAGTAGTTGGCATGGATGGATTGCTCATGCAGTGATACAAGTTAAGAATCTAGTTCTTTGCAGTTCTGAACCCATGGTTCTGGTTCCTCAACCAAATGGCCTTACTGCCGGCAAAAAATTGTAATCATTGCCGGTCATAACATGAAAAATCATTTGTACCCTATTTTGTACCCTAAAAGCTTGACAACATGGTCAACATGGTCTACAGTCCCTAAACTTGAATCGTAGAGATATCAAGTATCTTCGTAGTTTAGTAGGGTGTGGAAATTCGGCGGATATTCCTCATAACCCGAAGGTCACAGGTTCAAATCCTGTCCCCGCAACCAAAATCACTATCGCCCCTTCGGTATTACCAACCTGAGGGGCGTTTTCAAATGGCGGTGTAGCTCAGTTGGCTAGAGCAAGCGACTCATATTCGCTAGGTCCGGAGTTCAAATCTCTGCACCGCCACCATTATCCAAAACGCCCTGATATTTTCAGGGCGTTTTTTGTTGCAACTCAACTGAGGAGGGCAAAAATGATTCAGATTGATTTCGATAAAATGGGGGGGCTGATCCCGGCCATCATCCAGGACTACGAGAACGGTGAAGTCCTGATGGTCGCCTTCATGGACAAAAAAACCCTCGACTTGACGTTGAAGGACGGCAAGACCTGGTTCTTCAGCCGTACCCGTAATAAATACTGGATGAAAGGCGAAGAATCCGGGAATACTCAGGAGGTCATGGAAGTACTTACCGACTGTGATGCTGATACCGTCGTCATCAAGGTAAGGCAGAACGGCCTTGCCGCCTGTCACACCGGTAACCGCAGCTGTTTTTATGTCAAGTGGGAAAACGGACAATGGGTGGAACACTCGAATCCACTGTTCGATCCAAACGAAGTTTATAAAAAAGCGTAACGCAGAGAAAGGGATATCATGTCTAACATTCTGAATTTCGGCATTCCCAAAGGGAGCCTCGAAGACGCCACCGTCGGGCTGTTCAAAAAAGCCGGCTGGCAGATCAGCATCTCGTCCCGCAGCTATTTTCCCGGAGTTGACGACACTGAAATGAACTGCAAACTGATCCGTCCTCAGGAGATGGCCCGGTATGTTGAACGCCAGACTATCGATGCCGGTATTGCCGGTCGTGATTGGGTCCGTGAAAATGACTCGGATGTGGTTGAAGTCTGTGAAATGGTCTATTCAAAAGTTTCGCGGCGCCCGGCCCGCTGGGTACTGGTAGTCAACGGTGATTCAAAAGTGCAGAAACCCGAAGATCTTCACGGCGCAACCATTTCCACTGAACTGGTCGGTTTTACCAAGCGCTATTTTGCCGAACGGAATATCCCGGTCAACGTAGAATTTTCCTGGGGTGCTACAGAAGCCAAAGTAGTCGACGGACTCTGCGATGCCATCGTCGAAGTGACCGAAACCGGCTCAACCATAAAAGCCAACGGCCTGCGCATCGTGTGCGAACTGATGGAGTCTGTGCCGGTCCTGCTGGCCAGCAAAGCAGCCTGGACCGATCCCTGGAAACGGGCGAAAATCGAACAGATTGCTACGCTTCTAAAGTCATCGCTGGCCGCAGAAGGTATGGTCGGCTTGAAAATGAATGCTCCGGCAGACAAGGTTGATGCGATCACCCGGCTGCTTCCCAGTCTCAAGAACCCGACTGTGTCGCACCTCTACAATTCCGACTGGCTCTCCATCGAGAGTATCCTGTCGGAAAAAGAGGTGCGCAGAGTTGTGCCCGAGCTCCTCAAACTGGGAGCCGAGGGAATTATCGAGTACCCGCTGAACAAGATTATCTGAAGAGAGACACTGCCGGCCAAACGGTGGTGATGGGCTACGACGTATGATGATGGACAAGATAGAAGAACTGGAGCGACGCTATCAGGAACTGGAAGCGCTGTTGTCCGACCCGGCAATTATTTCCAACCAACCGGAGTTCCGCAAGTTCTCCCGTGAACATTCCGATCTGAGCGAACTGGTCGCGGTTTATCGCCGCTACCGGAAAGTGCTGGGCGAAATTTCAGACAACAGAGAGCTGTTGGCCGATCCGGACATGAAAGAGATGGCTGAAGATGAGCTGAAAAGCCTGGTAGCAGAAAAGGACCGGCTTGATGCCGATATCCGGCTGCTGCTGCTCCCCAAGGATCCTAATGACGACAAGAGTGTTATCCTGGAGATTCGTGCCGGTACCGGCGGAGACGAGTCAGCCCTCTTCGCCGGCGACCTGTTCCGGATGTATTCGCGCTATGCCGACACCAACCGCTGGAAGGTTGAAGTCGTCTCCGCCTCCGAGTCCGAACGGGGGGGGTACAAAGAGATCATCGCTTCCGTCGAAGGTGTCGGGGTCTTTGCCAAACTTAAATACGAATCCGGCACCCATCGCGTTCAGCGCGTACCCGAGACCGAGGCGCAGGGTCGCATTCACACCAGCGCCTGTACCGTGGCAATCATGCCGGAAGCAGAAGATGTAGACATTGACATCCGCCCGGATGATCTGAAAATAGATGTATACCGTTCTTCCGGCGCCGGCGGCCAGCACGTCAACACTACCGACTCAGCCGTGCGCATCACCCACCTCCCGACCGGAACGGTTGTCGCCTGCCAGGAAGAGCGGAGCCAGATAAAGAACCGCGCTACTGCCATGAAGGTACTCAAAACGCGCATCCTCGCCACCATCCAGCAAGCTCAGGATTCTAAACTGGCCGCAGACCGCAAACAGCAGGTCGGATCCGGCGACCGGAGCGAACGTATCCGCACTTACAACTTCCCGCAGGGGCGCATGACGGATCACCGCATCGGCCTGACGCTGTACCGGCTCGATTCGATCATGACCGGTGATATCGCTGAAATAACCGATGCGTTGAGGGCATATTACCAGATGGAAGCGTTGAAGGCACAGAGCGAAGGGAATTGATCAACAGGCACTCTTAATTTTTTGAATCGAGGTATGCTGCAGTGCTGCCATGACACATGTTCTCGAAAACTACCAACAACTTACCGCACGAGTCGATTCCCTCTGCCGGGTAATTGCGGAAACTCTGGGGAAACAGATAACCTGTTCGGCCGGTTGCAGTTCCTGCTGCACCTCAATAACTGTTTTTCCTGTCGAAGCAGCGGCCATGAGGGAAGCGCTGGAGAAACTGCCCGGTCCGCAGGCCGATGAAATACGCCGGTATGTTTCCGGGCATGCCGGAGATGAAAGATGCCCACTGCTGCTTCACCACCACTGCCTGTTGTATGAAGCCCGCCCGATAATCTGCCGCACCCATGGACTCCCTATCATCTACACAGAAGACGGTCAGCGCACCAGTGACTGCTGCCCTCTTAACCTGACCGATACTGAATCGATATCCGGCTCAAGCGTGGTCGATCTTGACAAGCTCAACACGCTCCTGGTTGCGGTCAATTCCATCTATCTGACACAGTCTGAAACTTCAGATACAGAAGTACGTGTGACAATCGCCGCAGCGCTCGCCTTATAAACTGTCGCAGGAGCGTCATTTTGCCGCAATGGTTGTTGGCCGACTCGGGTTATTTCAAGCTGGTGATGTAACTGCGGACACCATCAAGAATGCCTTCGGCGGCCATATCCTGATAGGCGGGGTCTTTCAGACGGTTTTCTTCGGTTGCATTGGAGAGGAAGGCTGTTTCGACAAGAATGCTCGGCATTGATGCACCTACAAGAACATAGAATGGACCCTGCTTGACCCCCAGATTCTTGACATCGCTGTGACGGGTGCGGATTTTTTTGTGAAGGGACTTTTGAACTTCATCGGCCAGATGAGCCGAATCGTTCAATTTGTAATTTGCCATCAGATCAAACAGAATTGCCTGCAGCACGCTGACCTTTTCAAGTGAAGTACCGTTCTCCTTGGCAGCCAGTTGCGCTACTTTTTCAGTTTTGGCCAGGTTAAGATAATAGGTTTCTATTCCTGCAGCGGAACGGTTGGGCGCAGCGTTGGCATGAACCGACAGGAACAGGTCGGCCCCTACTTTGTTGGCAATGGCGGTACGCTCCTCCAGAGGGATAAAAACATCTGTCGAGCGGGTCATAATTACATCCACTCCCAACTCTTCCTTGAACATCTCTCTCAACCTGAGACCGATAGCCAGCACCACGTCCTTTTCCTGAATCCCGTTCGGGCCGACAGCTCCCGGGTCATGGCCACCATGACCCGGGTCGATTACAATGCGCCTGATTTTTGAGATGGTCGGCTTTTTGGGGGGGCGTGACTTTTTCTCCGCAGCAGTTTGCTGATCGTCAAGCTTCGGCGCCACCGCACTTTCGGGCATGGCAGTGATTGACGGTTCCAGGCGCGATATCTCCATCGGTCGGTCGCCGCGGACATCGATTACCAGTCGCGCCGGATCTGACAAGGGGAAAATTTTATAGTCCTTGATGTTTTCAGTATCCAACACCACCCTCACCACTTCAGCCTTGTACTGACCGACCCGGGCGCCTTTCAGCAAACCGTCTCCGATGGTTATATCCTTAACGCTTTTCCCGAGACGGGTCCGCTTCAGGTCAATATAGACACGACCCGGCTTGCCGGGAGCGCCTTTGCCGAGTTCATGCGTCTCCCAGGTAACATCACGGTCAAGTTCCAGAGAAATCCGTGTGTAATCGGGGTTTGACCAGTGTTTCATCTCATTCAGAACGGCAGGTGGGCGACTGGAGGCGGATGTCTGCCCGCTGAAGGCAGCCTTTTTCTTCTTGGCCGCCAGCGCCGGAAACGGCAGCAGCAGACAGGACATCAGGATACAGGTCAGTATGTAAAGGCATCTATTCATGTGTCCACTTTTTGAATCGTCAAGTCTTTTGGAAGAGCAACGTACTTTTGTAGCAGAAAACCGTGCATGTTTCAACTTAATGAGACTACCGGTTCTTACGCCCACCTTGCGGAGGCTTGGCTGGACCGCTTCGCTCCTGCCCACTATTTAATGAGGGAACTTTCTTGAAAATTTTAGGTGCGGCATTTTTTACCACTATCAGCCGGTTTCCGAGCCTGGCTCCATTCAGGAGATCAACCGCTTCTCCGGCTTCATCTTCCGACGACATTCTGACATACCCACATCCCCTCGATTCGCCGGAAACGGGATCGATTACGAGATGGACGGACGTAACCGTACCCACTACGGAGAACAGCTTCCGCACTTCATCTTCGGTGACCATACCGGAGATCTGACCCACATACACTTCAACACCCATTTATCATTTCCTTTTCTGAAACGTTCTAATTCGCCGCCAGTTCCCAAATCTGTCATTCCAGAAGCGTTTCTGATCGGGAATCTGGTTGTATCTGCCTGAAAAACCAGATCCCCGATAAAATCATTCGGGGATGACAATCTTCATAGCGGCGGATTAGAACGATTCAGATTTCCGTTTCATGCAACACGGCACCAGCTGAAGGCGATCTCTGGTTATGCGCCTTGGCCGGCATTACCATGCCAGCTTTATCACGGGTTCAGGGTAATGTAGAACACGGCCCCTTTGCCGACCTCTCCTTCAGCCCAGACCCTGCCACCGTGACGCTCAACGATCCGATGCACGGTGGATAAGCCGATGCCGAAACCCTGAAACTCTTGTTCAGAGTGGAGTCGCTGAAAGGGTGTGAAGAGTCCGGCTGCATTAGTCATATCGAACCCTGCGCCGTTATCGCGAACATAATACGTCGGAACTCCATTTATCTCCGCCATGCCGAACTCGATCACGGCGTTGTCCTTTAACAGGGTATATTTAGAGGCGTTTCCAAGCAGGTTTTTAAGCACCACCTGCAACAGCCGCATATCTCCATTCCCGGTGATACCTTCCGCAATATGGACCGTTACCTGCCGGTGCGGTTCACCGTAGCGCAATTCCTCGATTATCCCCCTCGCCATACTGCTCAGGTCCACCTGGTTCCGGACAAGTTCGCACCTGGAGAGCGTGGAAAACTCCAGGAGGGTGCTGATCAGCTTGTTCATGCTTTCGACCGTTTTGAAGATGTATCTGAAGTACTCCTTGCACTCCTCTTCGAGCGAGCTTTCGTACATAATCTCTATAGCCTGGCAGGAGATATAAATATTGTTCAGTGGATTTCGCAGGTCGTGTGAAACTGTTGAACTGAACGCCTCCAGATCATTGTTGGCGTTCCTCAACTGTTCGTTCAGATCGTTCAATTCGTCCCTGGCCCTGATCAGTTCCTTATTCTTACGGATGGCTGCCTCGTACGTCGAGAGCAGCAGATCCAGGATCTGGCGGCGATCGGACCTTATGCAGTATTCCTGTCCGGCAAGTGAAATTTTCAGTTCCGGGAGATCGCTCTGTTCCCCCGACTGGTAGCGGTTCACGAGCAGATACCTGATGCGGGAGATGAGATACTCCTCCTCGTAAGGTTTGGTGATGAAATTGTCGGCCCCGCACTCCAACCCCTTGATGACGTCCCGCGGGTCTGAGAGGGAAGTGAGCAGGATGACCGGGATATCCCGGCAGTCGTCGAGCTCCTTTATCCGGCGGCACAACTCATAGCCGTTCATTTCCGGCATGAGGATATCGCTGATGATCAACGTCGGCCGCGCCTCTTTGATCATCGCCAGGGCGTCGTTGCCGTTACGGGCGGCTTTGACCTGATAGTCATGCTTTTCGAGTATGTAGCACAACTGTTCGGCCTGGGTCGGACTGTCCTCGACGATGAGGATCGTGTCGCCGCTGTTTCCGGATCTGCGTGCGTTAATTGTCATTACTCTTCCTTTCCCTGAAGTTTGCAGCCAGATAGCCCACGATCCTGTCCGGAGTCAGGACGTAGCCGGCGGCATCGAGATTCACCGCTTCTCCCGGCATACCGAATATAACCGAGCTTTCACGGTCTTGGGCAATGGTGACTGCCCCCCTGTCTTTCATCAGCTTCAATTCCCTGGCCCCGTCACTCCCCATACCGGTAAGGATGATGCCGACCGCTTTCCCTCCGTAGACAGCAGCGACGGAACGGAAGAGGGCGGAAGCCGAAGGGCATTGTCCATTCTCGTGGGCGCTCCGGATCAGTGCGATACGCCCGCCGTGCTTCGCCAGCATCTGGAATCCGTCCGGGGCGATATATACGTGCCCGGGCAGCACAAGCTCATCCCGGGAGGCGACATGCACCGGCAATCGGGACGTGATGTTGAGCCAATCCGCAAAGCCCTGAATGAATCCTGACGCCATGTGCTGCACGATCAGCACCGGGAGCGGAAAACCCGGCGGCAGTCCGGACAGAATGGTGTTGATGACCACCGGCCCTCCGGTCGAGGCGCCGATCGCCACCACCTGGTGATTGGTCTGCGCCGGCGCGCAGGCAGCCTGCCAGAGCGGCTGTGGCTCGCCATTGGCGGTACGGGGCCAGCGTTTCACCACCTTTACCTCCGCCATCAGCTTAACGATGCGGACGAGATTGGCCACGTCGGCCTCGTATTCCGGATGAGCGACGCCCCTGGGCTTCGGCAGGGCGACCAGTGCACCGGCCTCCATGGCGCGGAACGACGATGCCACCTCTTCCGCGTCGAGGTTGCCGCTCAGAATGATGATCGGGGTCGGCTTGGTCTCCATGATCTTGCGAGTGGCCTCAAGACCGTCCATACTCGGCATCTGGATGTCCATGGTGACGACGTCGGGGGAGAGGCGCGCCACCGCATCTACAGCCTCTATTCCGTCGCAGGCGCTGCCGACCACCTCCAGATCGGGATCATGTCCGAATATCCACTCCAGCATCATCCGCATCCCGGCCGAATCATCGACAATCAGTACCCTGATTTTGGATTCCTTTTGAAGATTCAAATCAGTCTCCTTATCACGTCCAGCAGGTTGCTCTGATCGAAACTGCTCTTGACGATATAGGCGTTAGCCCCCACATCGATGCCGCGCTCCCGGTCTTCACGGGAATCAAGGGAGGTCACCAGCACCACCGGCAGGTCGGCGAATTCCCTGGATGCGCGGATCCCGGACGTCAGCTCGAATCCGTTCATTCGCGGCATGTCTACGTCAGACACCACCAGGTCAATATCGTTCGTCTTGAGTTGCGTCAGAGCGTCGATACCGTCCACGGCCGTGGTGGTCCGGTAGCCGGCCGTCTCCAGGATGTTCTTCAGAAGCGTTCTGGAAGTAATCGAATCTTCAACAACCAGCACCGACCTGCGGGCTGCATCGGCCGCTTCCGGTTGATAGGATGCCGCGGCCGGCGCCGCGGAGTCCTTGATCGCGGATTTTACCAGATCGCCTGGGTGCAGGATGGCCGCCACCCTGCCGGTTCTCAGGATCGAGGCGCCGGCGATGTTGCGCACCCTTGAAAGCTGCGGACCAAGACTTTTAACCAGGACCTCCTGTTCATCGAGAATAGAGTCCACCCCGAAGGCGACCCGGCTCGCCCCGCTGCCGATCACAAACAACTGGATCAGGCCGGCATCATCTCCGGAGCGCTCTTTCCTCGGGAGTCGCAGGAGATCGGCCAGCCGGACAAAGGAGAGCGCCTCGCCCCCCATCTCGATGGTTTCCCGATTCTCCACGGTACTGAGCGCGCCCTTGTCGATCCTCGCCACCCGTTCCACCCCCGCGGCAGGGATGATGAAGGTCTGCTCTCCCACCACGACCAGAACGCCACGGCAGGTTGACAGGGTCAGCGGAAGCACCATCCGGAAGGTGGTTCCCTTGTCCGGTTCGCTTGCCAGCATCACGGTACCGCCCAGCTTCTCCACCTTCTCCCGGACGATGGCCAGGCCGAGCCCCCTCCCCGATATATCGGTGATCAGAGATGCGGTGGAAAGACCTGAACTGAAGACCAGCCCCAGCAGATCCTTCCGTTCCATCCGGTCGGCTGAATCCTGCGGGACAATCCCATTGCGAACCGCAGCCGTCAACACCCGTCCGGTGTCAATCCCCGCTCCGTCGTCGGTGACAATGATCTCTGCCAGGTTCGAATCCTTGAGCGAGACCGTAATGGAGATCCGCCCGGCTGCCGGTTTATTGCCGCGCCGACGTTCCTCGGGCTTTTTTATGCCATGGTCGATGCAGTTCCGTACCAGATGGATCAACGGGTCCTTCATCTCCTCCAGGATACGTTTGTCGATCTCAATCGCTTCACCTTCAATCAAAAGCTCCACTTCCTTGCCGCGCTCGCGCGCCAGGTCACGGACCATCTTGGGCAAGACCCCCAGCACCGTCGAGCAGGGGAGCATCAGCACCCCCTTGAGATCATCGACGAGGGTGTCCACCATGCCGTCCAGGCTATGCCGATCAACGGACGTCGACTTCCTCAGGGTTTGGGCCTTATGCCCCAGCAATTTGACCGCATCCTGACTCCATTCGCAAAACGCCAGCAACTTGCCCAGCTGTCCGGAATCCGAGCCGGGGATGACGTTTCCGGCGGTTACATACTGCAATTTACTCAGTCT
>JANNLB010000031.1:0-6087 GCA_031396605.1 Geobacter sp.
GACGGCTACACATGTGAATGGGGGCCGAACGGATTTCTGGACAGCAAGCCGCAGACGCTGGATCTCTGCAAGGCGATCGGAGTGGAGAGCAACCTGCATCGCAGCAACGACAACGCCCGCAAGCGCTTCATCTTTTCCGGCAGCCTGCGCCTTGTGCCGCAGCAGCCAGGCGGTAGCCAGACCGGATATGCCGCCGCCGATGATGATTATTTTTTTCATGGGTATAAATTCCTTTCGCTACTTGTAGCCAAAAATACCTTGATCGCGATGATAAACTCACGACCTTCATCTAGCCTTACCGACGCAACCGGTTCTACAATTTCCTCATCAATTTCGTAATCGGCGATTTCACGAATCTTTCTGGCATTCATCAGCATCTTGTGATAACTGGCATCAATCCGGCCCGGCTTGGCAAAATAATATCCAAACGCTGACTCCACTGCAGAATGTTTTGAAACATCGATTCCTTCGGCCGTCAACAACGCCTTGGCCGCATAAAACATGGCGTAGTAAACCTTACTGACCGCATCAGGTACATGTCCTTGCTCCATAAGGTCACTGGCTACCAATAAGGCATGGTCGGCCTTGTTCAGGTAGCGCTGCACTTCGTCCGTCATACCGTTATCCCCTCGCGATCCACGTTGCGATAGTAGGAAAAACCCTTTGCAGCAGCTGTGCGGAACCGTTCCTCCGCGAACACTTTGAGTGAAATAATCGGCTTGAAGTCGTTGTCCCACATTACGCTGTAGGCGATTTCATCAAGTTTTTGTTCAAGCTCCGGGCTGTTTTCGTCCACCAACGCCACCAGATCGAGGTCGGAATCTTCCGCCGCATCTCCGCGAGCACGCGAGCCGTACAGAATCATCCGGCGGATATGAAGTAATACATCCGGCGGCAAGCGGCGCTTCAATTCTTCGATAAGTGCCTTGTCAAGTTCTCCCATAATCAGCTCCTATCGAACTCTCTCGTAACCATGCAAGGACAGGGCGGAATCTACCTTGTACAGAAGGTACAAGTTCAGCTTAAGCAGGAATGTACCGCGCAGGTGGGGTTTGGTGCAAGAAGTTTGGTGAGAGGAGCGAACACCTTTTATTTTTCCTCTTTTCGACCAGCCCGCCACCATAAGTGGGGCAAGGGTCAATTTTTAGCAGTATGTCGGAATTTCCGGCATACTGTTTTTCATCAAGTTCACTTGTTGGGTCACATTCCTCGCCACGTCCCGATTACCCTCTTTTTGAACTGTTCGGAAATTCCGAATAGTTGACCCTTTGGCTATTTCTTCCTGGACATAAAGATTGGCCAAGTGCTCATTGATCGTCGGCACAGAGACTTCAAACAGCGCAGCCATCAGCTTCTGTGTAAGCCAGACCGTTTCATCCTCGACGCGAACCTCAATGGTGCCTTCGCCCGCCTGCTTGGTGAAGATCAGGAATTCAGCGGTGCTGTTATGGATTTGCAGTTTTCTTTCTTTCATAGGTTGCCTTCGGTACGATTGGTCAGGGAGATTTGCAATGGTGCTGGAGAATAGCAAGGGTGGCTGTTGAGGGGCAAGGGTTAAATTGGGTGTAGTGTAGCATGTTCGGAGGAGATCAAAAGATCACTGAACTGCCTTTAATTGGGGAGTGTCCGCTTTTTGGAAGTGTCCCGCTTTTCCTGTAGTGATGGCAGTACACTGTTGAAATTTGTTGGGGCCGCTCCCTGCCGGATGTGCAGTGATTGCTCTATCTGTAACTCCAGAATTGGCCGGGTCCAGCCGTTTTCGGTACAAGCAGCCATATAAAACAGAGCCACATCCACGTCTTTTATTTTACCGAGGATTGTTCTGATGTGCCCCCAGGGAAGTTGTCCCACGATCTGTGGGACAGTTTCAAAGCGTGGAGAAAAGAAGAGGTACATCTGCCGCATGGCAAAAAGGCTTGTGCGTGAAAAACCTTGTATTCCGGGATGTTCGGATCTCAAATCAGAGGCCAGTTGTTCAACCACCGCTGTTCCCCAGCTATTTGTTGTCTGGAGGGATACAATTGATTGCCCGATATGCCAGTAAAGAGCGATAAGCTCGCTATTTGCCGCCAGTACGGCGCGAAGTTGCGAGCTTTTTATATGACGCTTGATTTCATCAAGCACTTTTCGATAGTCAGGATTTATACTGATTTCCACGTTCCGCTCCTTCTTCGACAATCATTAAGCTTCCTGTGTTGCACCGGAAATATGTGACGTGTTTAGCAGTGAGATTGTCGGCAACTTTTTCGACAAAAGTACGATATTCGCCGGGGAAGGAGAGGGCTATGGAGAATCGCTTTGATTCGGAATTATTCATGCAAACTCCAGTCTTAACCAGGCACCCAGTTTTCATCAATTTATCTGGTCAATGCAAAAGAAAATCGGTGAAGTCAGGCACCTGTTACCCGTAACTTAACAACTTGGAAGCCTGACCCAGCGCCTTTGCTCAGGATTTTGTCAGCAGAACAGATTTCAGCGATCTGGCGTCTGCCCGTCACGTTCTGGAGGGATGCAACGCGCTTGAGCGCCCTGCGACTGATGATGCCCTCGAAGTGAGATACAGAGGGTATCTTCTGCACTTCGTCAAGAATGACCGGCGGAGTCAAATTTGATTAGCGATCCTCATTGTTTCAGCCCTTACTACCTTCATTCAAAAACGCCCACAAATACCAACATCCAATACTTCGATACGGCTGCCAAGCATCGGCTATTTTTATCCCTTCATCCAGAAAGCTCTCAGAATCAATCCCATACTGTCTGCATAGAGCGCCGCGAATTGCAACGTCATCCAGCGGGAAGACATTCGGGCGCAACAAAACGAATATGAGGTACATCTCGGCAGTCCATCTGCCAATACCCTTTATCTTGGTCAGCGCATTTATAACCTCTTCATCACTCTCATCTTCAAGTTTGCCAAAGTCCAGCGTACCTGATGCCTCAAATTGCTGCAGGCTGCGCAAATAGGACACCTTCCTAGCGGACACACCGCACTCACGCAACTTTTCATCTGTCATCCCGGCCAACAGCTTGGGGGTGATATGACTGCTGTCGGCGGCGGTAAGAATTCTGACAAATATTGTTTGTGCGGCCTTCCGTGATAACTGCTGTTTGATGATCGCCTCGGCCAACGCCTCAAACCCTTCCGTCTTTCTAATTAAACGGCAGTCGCCGATCTTGGCTATCAACTTGGCCATGATTGGATCAACCGAGGAGATGTGGCCTGTTGCAGTTGATAGCATGCTGGATGAACCACCATAATCGCATTCCCGCTCGCCGACTGACGAAGAAAAAGAACTGAAGCCAACAGTCTTGCACCAATCGGTCACAATGGTAGTCAGATTGCCAACAACGCTTTTTTCAGCAAAAAGGGAAAAATCAGTAACTTGCTTGCCGCAAGGAGGAGTTGCTTTTTCCTTCACAACCTCTTCAAGAGAATCGAACAGTGAAAGCATTTGAGGAGGTTTTTCTTTAGTGGTGACAAAGTCTCCCATTGCCTGTGTGCCGTAGGCAAACCTGTTCAAGATTGTAGAAATAGATTCTGTACTGCTGTCAATACCGATCCAGTTGCGGCCCAGTTCTGCTGCTATGGAAATTGTGGTGCCAGACCCTGAGAAACAGTCCAGCACCAAGTCTCCTGGATTTGAGGACGCCTCAATGATTCTGGTCAGCATGTCGCTGTTTTTCTCGGTCGGATAGCCGGTTATCTTGATGTTCTGATTGTGGGCGTCACGAAAATCCATCCAGATATCCTGGATAGGTATACCGTCACTGTCATCAAAATATATCTTTCGCCGGGGATTGCCGTTGGGAGACCAGTATATTTCTCCCCGTGCATCCATATCATCCAACTTGTCTGGGATATATTGCCAATGCTTGCCGGGAGGCGGTTCCATCCCTTTCCACTGTTTACCGGTTTCGCCATTACGCACACCGGGGGCATGTATCGGCACTTTCTTGTATCTGCGTCCGGTGCCTTCCTCAATATACTGATATTCCTTCAACGCACGCTCTTTCGTCCATCCTTCGACCGGGCGGTGCCAGACATAGTTGTCAGATTTGGTATAAAAGAGTATGTAGTCGGCAACATTGCCATAGGTCTTGCGGGTATAGTTCTTGGGATTACATTTTTTACGTGTGATCCAGTTGCGAAAGTTCTTCGGACCAAAGACTTCATCCATGATGATTTTGATGTGAAAAGCCATGTTGTCGTCAAGATGCACATAGATGGAGCCATCATCCGCCAGCAGTTCACGCAGTAGTACTAAGCGTTTTCTGAGGAATTCGATAAAGTGAGCGCCTGCCAGCAAATCAGAATAGGCATCCGCCTGGCCGCGTGTCTGAAAAACCCCGCTTGTAGCAAAAGGGGGATCAATATAGATAAGCCTGACTTTACCCCGTATCCGGGGATCATGCAGCAGCGATGCAAGCACTGGCAGATTATCTCCGTAATAGAGTCTGTTAGGTGATTCATGCAGCGGGATGACCCGGTCAGGCCACATCTTCAGCAGATCAGCCGGTTGTGTAGCCAGAATTGCTTGTATGCTTGACTTTCCTTGATAGGACAGAAAAACATCAGGGTTGTTGTCTGCTGCTGATAACACTGCAGAATCAGTTGTTTTTTTACTGTGTCTTTTTGGAATACCTGTTGCCATTATATCATCACCTCTATTTCGCTTTAAGCCAATCCAGACAGATACGCTCCGGGATCATACGCAAGGTTATAACCATGATCTTACCCGGCCAACTGTTTTCCAACCAGGCATAGTCGTTCCACATGGAGCCAAGCAAGAGCCCTGGTCCATCATTCAGGAAGATTACTTTTGTACTCAAACCATTTTTCTTGGCGAAAGTCAGGATTTCATCAGCGCAATTTTTGTAGCCTCCGGTGCGGTCATCTTCCTGAGCACCGCCTCTGTCTGAATCATACCGAGCAAGACCAATAGCCAGAACATTATCACCTTCATAAATTACAAAATCTACGGGACGGTCGGGCTTTGGATACTCCTTGAAGACCTCTTTCATCAAGATGTCTCTGCCTGCACGTTCTGGCCCACGAATGTCGAGATTGGGAAAATGGGAGCGAAACAGCGCGAAAAAGCGATCCGTCAGGTCATAACCTTTCTTGCCACGATCCTTGTATTCCCATAAAACAGCACAGAGCGCCTCATCCGGAATTGGGCGTGACATGAATGCCTTCTGTACCTCGTGTACCGGCCTGAAGCCAGAGCCGAACTGTTGGCAGATTTCGCCTGCCTTGGTTTTCTTTTTCAACATCTCAACCGGGGTTTCAGGGCTGGCATATTTGCGAAACACACGGGCAAGCTGGACGCGCATCCATGATTCCGATACCTCAGAAATGGACATGAACAGGCGAATTGAAGACTCGGAGGATTTCAGTAGTTGGCCGAATAATACCAACACCGGTTTGTAAAGCTCACAGGCATCAGACAGAATATCCGGGTAATATTCGCCGGAAGCCAATGTGATCCAAGTATGGTTGTCTGATTTGTAATCAGCGAAGGATTTGACTGCGGTTTTTTTTTGTCTGGCCATTCAGGTAATCTCCAATTATTAAGCTACTATTTGGCGCACCTGCTCTTAAGAAGGGGGTTTTAGAAATCTGCCTATTTCTGTTACTTATATACATCACACTTCACCACCCACGCCACCATTAATACCTCCCCCAACCGCAATACATGCCACAAGATGTCCGTCCTTTAGTAATTATTTCTACGAGCTCATATTCCCATCACCCCATACGCCCCTCAGCAAGAAATATAAGTATCTGAGCTATACATTCTACAAAATCTCAAACCGACATCTACCACCCATTTCACGAACCTGAAATTTCAAACTATATATTATTGACTGGGTGTTGATAATAAAGGCACCGCATCCCACGTCCGCCCCTGCAACGCGAGTTCCGGGGACACCATACGCGAGTTCCGGGCACGGAGAACCAAACAGCGAACCAAACAGTGTCAGACCTACACCCATGACAAATGTCAGTTACTCCCCACTGCCACTCTCCTAAAAGCTACTCCTCCCTTTCGACGGTTTCTGAGCCAAGGCACTAATGCTGCGGGC
>JANNLB010000222.1:0-18889 GCA_031396605.1 Geobacter sp.
GTGGCAGGAACTGTTCTTCGACAAGCGCTACTCATCCACCTGCATGGAACTGCCGATCGACTACGTCAAACTGGCGGACGCCTATGGAGCCAAGGGTTTTCTGGCCACAAAACCGGGTGATGTAGAGTCGGTTATCACGCAGGGTTTCAAGGAAAACGGGCCGGTGATCATGGAGTTCAAAGTTGCCCGAGAGGAAAAAGTGATGCCGATGGTTCCGGCCGGAGCGTCGCTGAATGAAATGGTATTGAACGCCTAGCCCTGACAAGGCAGGATAAGTGCGCTAACGAAGTTATTTTCTGCCAGATACATGCAGAAAACAACTTCTAGCTTACTAAGGAGAGGAAATAGCTATGCAACATACAATATCGGTTATAGTTGAAAACGATTTCGGGGTGCTCTCCCGTGTAGCCACACTATTTTCCGGTCGCGGATTCAATATCGAGTCGCTGTCTGTGGCGCCCACCAACGAAGACGGACTGTCACGAATGACGATCGTTACTAGTGGCGACGCACAGATTCTTGAACAGATAAACAAACAGCTGAACAAACTGATCGATGTTCTCAAGGTGCTTGATTTTTCAGACGGTAGTGGAATAGAGCGTGAGCTGGCGTTGATAAAAGTCTACGCCGAGGATGATGGCCGTGCCGAGGTGTTGCGAATAGTCGACATCTTCCGTGCTAAAATCATCGATGTCACCCCGAAATCCTATACGATCGAGGTGACCGGTAATCCGCTCAAAATTGACGGAATTTTGGAGCTGTTGAGGCCGCTGGGATTGAAGGAGGTTGTGCGCACGGGATCGGTTGCCATTGGTCGTGGCGCCAAGGGGTGGAACGGGTGATCGGCCGTCTCCCTTTGCAACTATTATGGGCTGTAAGGGCATCCCCTTGCGGGTGACCGCTTTTGATGACAATTGCGTGATTGTTGACGATCACAGCAAGGGGACCACAAGGGATCGCCCCTGCAAAATGTAAATTGATTGACAGCTCCGTTGTAGTTGTATTATTGTGTTTGTTCGTTTTATCAATAGGTTGAACCGGTTTTCCGGATATTTCGCAGGGAGGAAGTGACTTAAATGAAAGTTTATTATGACAAAGATTGCAACCTGGCTTTATTAAAAAAGAAAAAAGTGGCTATTATAGGCTATGGATCACAGGGGCACGCACATGCGCTCAACCTTAAGGATTCCGGCATTGATGTGATAGTTGCCCTCAAAAAAGATTCCGCTTCGGTTAAAAAAGCCAAAGCTGCCGGCCTTAAAGTTGTTACTGTTCCTGAAGCAGCAAAAACCGCCGATATCCTGATGATCCTCCTTCCTGATGAAGTTCAGGGAGATGTCTACCGTGACGAGATTGGACCGTATCTCAAAAAAGGCGCTTTTATCGCGTTCGGTCATGGCTTCAATATTCACTTCGGCCAGATTGAACCCCGCGAGGACCTCAATGTTTTCATGGTTGCTCCCAAAGGTCCCGGCCACATGGTACGTCATGAATACACCAAAGGTGGCGGTGTTCCCTGCCTGATCGCCATGCATCAGGATCCATCAAATAAAACCAAGGAAGTCGCCCTTGCCTATGCATCCGCGGTTGGAGGCGGGCGCTCGGGCGTTATTGAAACAACTTTTAAAGAAGAAACTGAAACCGATCTGTTCGGTGAACAGGCCGTTCTCTGTGGCGGAATTTCGGCACTGATTCAGGCTGGTTTTGAAACTCTCGTAGAAGCCGGCTATGCGCCGGAAATGGCATATTTTGAATGTCTGCACGAAACCAAGCTGATTGTCGACCTGATCTACGAAGGAGGCATCGCAAATATGCGTTATTCAGTTTCTAATACGGCCGAATACGGCGATCTGACCCGCGGACCTCGTATTGTAACAGAAGAGACCAAGTGGGAAATGAAGAAGATCCTTGATGAAATTCAGAGCGGCGAATTCTGCAAAGAATGGATGTTGGAAAACAAGGTCAACAAACCGACCTTCAATGCTATGCGTCGTCGCGGAGCCGAACACCAGATTGAGGAAGTCGGTGCGAAACTGCGGGCCATGATGCCCTGGATCGGCAAAAACAAGATCGTTGACAAGGCTAAGAACTAAGTAAGTGCTGGCGGCTTTAATACACCCCTTTCCCGACAGGAATGGGGTGTATATAGTTTTACCGGTTTTATGATATTGACGAACATCTATTGCATCCAATCTAACGCATCCTTATCAGGCAGGTTTATGACTAATTCATCCCCGTTTGCCCGGGAAGGCTACCCATTCATTGCTTATTCTGCCGGGTTAACAGCGTTGCTGACTTTTTCCGCCTGGAAACTCTGCTCTACAATCCTGGCATTTCCCGCCGCACTTTCCCTTATAGTGACTCTGTTCGTACTCTATTTTTTCCGCAACCCGGAAAGAACTGCTCCTGCTGACAGCGCTGCAGTCATTGCTCCTGCAGACGGAACCGTTATCGTTGTTGAACGGGTACCTGAAACGCCACTCGGCTCCCCGGCCCTGAAAATCAGTGTTTTCATGTCGGTTTTTAATGTTCATGTCAATCGCGTTCCTTTTAACGGGAAAGTTATCGATACATCTCATCATCAGGGAAAGTTCTTTGATGCCCGCAATGGACGCGCCTCCTGCGAGAATGAGCGCAACGGAATCATACTGGAGACAGCCGGTGGAGTCAGGATAGCATTTGTTCAGATCGCCGGACTGGTGGCGCGCCGGATCATCAGTTATCCACGTGTGGGGGATCTGCTGGTGCGTGGCGAACAATATGGCCTGATTCGCTTTGGCTCGCGAGTAGATGTCTACCTGCCGCCCGAAGTTGAGCCTCTTGTTAAGCTGGGTGACAGAACTGTGGCAGGCGAAACCGTACTGGCGAGAATCATTTAATCAAGGATACGACCTCATGAGTGATGAAACAGTGGATACGGCGGTCAAAAAAAGCGAGAATATAAAGCGCGGGATCTACATTCTTCCCAATCTGATTACAGCAAGCAGCCTGTTTGCCGGTTTCTACAGCATGGTAGCAACTTTAAACGGCAACTACAGTACGGCAGCAATCTGGATTTTCATCTCTGCAGTGTGTGATGGACTTGATGGCAAGGTAGCCCGTATGACCGGCACCACCAGCAAGTTCGGTGTCGAGTTTGATTCTCTGGCGGATCTGGTAGCCTTTGGGGTTACCCCTGCGTTCCTCATGTATGCCTGGGCCCTCAAACCATTCGGAAGACTTGGCTGGGTTGCGGCATTTCTGTTTCTTATCTGTGCGGCATTACGTCTTGCCCGCTTCAACGTGCAGGTCGATACAGTTGAGAGTAAACGATTTGTCGGTCTCCCTACTCCGGCTTCAGCCTGCATGGTGGCCGCAACGGTGCTGCTGTTTTATCATTTCAGCTGGCCCAGCTCCTTTAAAAAACTTTCCATACTGGGGCTTATTTATCTGCTGGCGTTCCTGATGGTTTCCAACTTCAGATACCATTCTTTTAAAGATCCCGCCTTTATCAAACGGCAGCCGTTCGGCTTTTTACTGCTTGCTGTAGTGATTTTGATAGTTGTTGCCGCCGAACCGGTGGTGATGACATTCGCCGTTCTGCTCATCTATATTCTTTCCGGCCCGATCGATTATGTTGTTACCTGGCCGAGGCGGCGTAGACTGGAGAAGGCGGTGCACAAGGGGCATGAGGCTTTGAACAGGGAAGGTGATATTTCTTAGCCCTGATAAACAGGATAAGTGCGTTAACGAAATCATTCTCTGCTGCCCCGATAAATGGAATAAGTACGATCACGAAATCATTTCTGCAAATAAACCGCTGAAATTATTTCAATCGTACTAAATACGCAGATAATGATTTCTAACTTACTAATCGATGTTGTAATGTCGGGAGGTTATGCCATCTGGTGTAATGTTCAGGACTGCATAACTGCGGTGAAGGGCGGCATTTGAAAGAGTTCCGGGGTTTACCAGCAGTATTCCCGAATGATTATCAAGCACGATCTGATGAGTATGGCCGAACAAAACCGCGTCCGCACCGATTTCCTCAGCTCTCTGCCGTAACCTTGCCAGCCCGGACTTGACCTGATATGCATCGCCGTGAGTCAATAGAATCCGCTTTCCCTCACACTCCCACAGACGTTCTCGCGGCGCTCGTGAACCGGTGTCACAGTTGCCGGCGATGCTAATGACCGGGACATCGAGTGCTTCACGAAGCAGTTCCGCATCGGCACTCCCATCTCCAAGATGGATAACCGCATCAACCGGCTCTGCGAGAGAGAGCGCACTAAGGGCACGGTTCACGGTGCCGTGAGTATCAGATATGACAAGAACTTTCATTGGTCAACTGTAGCAGAAGTGCTTCTTTCTCTAAAGATAAAATCTTGATAAGGTGTTCGTACATGTCAAAAAAAACCGCCATAATCGCAGCCGTTGTACTGGTATCAATCACGATTCTGTTTGCAGTTTCAGTGAAGATTGCTTCAACTCTTATCGGCAGCGGGGATTCTTTATCGAGTAAAGAAGGGGTCGGTCTCATAGAGGTAAAAGGGATGATTCTCGACTCAAAAGAAACAATCCGGCAGTTGAGATATTTCCTTAAACAGGACAGCATCAAAGCTGTCGTGCTGCGTGTAGACTCTCCCGGCGGAATTGTAGCGCCGTCTCAGGAAATATATGCCGAGGTCAAAAAATTCGCCGCCAAAAAGAAAATAATTGTCTCAATGGGTAGCCTTGCCGCTTCCGGCGGGTATTATATTTCTGCACCTGCAACCATGATTTATGCAAACCCCGGCACTATTACGGCCAGCATCGGGGTTATTCTTAAACTGTCTAACATCGAATCGTTAATGGATAAAATCGGGATAAAATCTTACACGTTGAAAACCGGCAAATACAAAGACTCAGGATCTCCGGTGCGGAAGTTTTCCGCTGAAGATCGTGCCATGCTGCAGTCGGTCATTGACAATACCCACCAGCAGTTTATCAGAGCGGTAGCGGAAGGGCGCAGGCTGCCGGTTGATGAAGTGCGCGCCATTGCGGACGGACGGATACTGTCAGGTGAACAGGCATTGGCACTTAAATTGGTGGATCGACTGGGAACTCTGCAGGATGCGATTGAAGAGGCGGGCAGACAGGCCGGGATAGCCGGAGATCCTGAGCTGCTGCTACCTCCGAAAAAGAAGATCAATTATCTGGATCTGCTGGCCGAAGGGGCTGAAGGCACGTTCAACGGACCACTGGGGCGGGCAACCGGCGGAATGAGGATGATGTATGAGTAAGAGCGCACGCAGTGCGCCCCCTGCGAAGTCATTTTCTGTTTTTCAGCCTGTCGTGGGCGTTAATCAGTATCTTTTCCGTAGTGGCCCAGTCAATACAGGCGTCAGTAATTGACACTCCGTATTTCAGCTGACCGATATCGGCAGGGATTTTCTGGCTTCCGGAGTTAAGGTTGCTTTCTATCATCACCCCGGAGATAGAACTGTTGCCAGCCAGCAGCTGATCGACAACGCACTCCAGCACAGCGGGTTGTTTCAGGAAGTCCTTGCTTGAATTTCCGTGACTGCAGTCAACCATCATGGTCGGCAGCAGGCCGTTTTTATTGAGTTGTTCTTCAGTATGGGCAATATCCTCGGGGTGATAGTTAACTTTTTTCGATCCGCCCCGCAGGACGATATGCACATCAGGATTGCCGCTGGTCTGAATTATGGAAGTGCGCCCCTCACGGTTAATGCCGAGGAAGCTGTGAGAGTGCTGTGCAGCCTTCATGGCATCAATGGCTATCTGCAGGTTGCCGTCGGTGCCGTTCTTGAAGCCGATCGGGAAGGAGAGACCGCTGGCCAGTTCACGATGGGTCTGGGATTCGGTAGTCCGGGCGCCGATGGCCCCCCAGCTGATGAGATCAGCCACATATTCGGGAGTGATCGGATCAAGCATTTCATTGGCAACCGGAACTTCAAGCACTGTCATGCGGCTCAGCAGACCACGGGCAATTCCGAGCCCTTTGGAAATAAGATGCGTGCCGTTCATGTCCGGGTCGTTTATCAGCCCCTTCCAGCCTACAGTGGTTCGTGGCTTTTCAAAGTACACACGCATGATCAGCAGCAGCTGATCATCAACTTTACGTGAAAGTTCCGACAATTTTTCGGCATATTCCAGTGCAGATTCAGTATCGTGAATCGAACAGGGGCCGACTACGACCATCAGCCTCCTGTCCCGACGCTGGATGATCTCTTTTATCTGCTCTCGGCTCTTGCTGACGAATGCCCGGTCTTTTTCCGACAACGGGAAAACCTGGCGCAAGTCGGCCGGGGCAATTATGGGGGTGATGCCGGTTATTTTGAGATTATTGGTTTTGATCACTGAGCAGATCTCCTTGAGGTAATGAGTGTTGTTATAGTTGTTTAAGTATCATGTTGTCAATGTTTCTCTGAATGTTTTGCTCACTAAATCAGCAGGTTAAATACAACAAAACAATTGATTCGGAGGAATTGATGAAGCGTGCGGTATTTCTGGACCGGGATGGCACCATCAATATCGAAAAAGAGTATCTATACAAGATTTCAGATTTTGAATTTATTCCGGGTGCAGCGGAAGCTGTTCAAGTGTTCAACCGGGCCGGAATCATGGTCGTTGTAGTAACGAACCAGTCCGGAATCGCCCGGGGGTTTTACACGGAAGACGATGTCGAAAACCTGCATCGTCACATCTCCCTTCTTCTGAAAAGCCACGGTGCGTACATTGATGCCTGGCTGTACTGCCCGCACCATCCAGATGGTCGCGGCAGTTATGCCCTCCCCTGCAGTTGCCGGAAACCATTACCGGGAATGCTGCGGGAAGCCGCCAAACGCTATGACATCGACCTGAAAATTTCGGCGATGATCGGTGATAAACGTGCAGATATTCAAGCGGGTAAGGCTGCGGGGTGCCGAACTATTCTGGTGCGTACCGGATACGGCGCCTGCGAGGAACCGTACGTAGATCCTGAGACGATCATCTGTGATGATCTGCTTTCAGCTGCAAAGCTGCTGATATGACTCAATCGGATTTGACACCGCTCAGGGTAACATGCTACCTAAGTAGGCTGCATTTCAAAGCAGTGTGTTCATCATGACTCACGGCTTAAAAGCAGATGAAAGAGGTATATGAACCGACGCCCGACTCATCTTGCAAAGAATATCTCCGGCGGGTCTGCAATGAATCCGATTTGTGTGGGATTTGAAACGTTGAGAACGAGATTTATTCCATGGATTTTCTAAAAAAATATTTGTATCCACTTTTGACCGGCATCGGCATCCTCGTCGCCCTGCTGGTATTTTCGCTGAATGTTCCTCTCAATCGCGAAGCAAATGTAATTGAACGCTCCGTTCTGGGCGTTTTGTCACCTCTGCTCCGTCCTGTCTCCCGGATCAGCGGTTTTGTTGAAGATATCTGGGACGGTTACATACAGCTGGTCGACACCAATCGCGAAAACATGCGGCTGCGGGAAGATATCCGTGGTCTCAATCTGCGGATGCTGGAAGCTAATGAAGCGTTTCTGTCAAACCGGCGCCTTGAGCTTCTGCTGGAAATGAAGAAGAGCGTCAGGGAACCGACTGTGGCAGCAACCGTCATAGGCGAGGACATTACCTCCTGGTTCAGAACACTGGTAATTAATCGCGGCAGTTCGAGCGGTATTCGAGAAGGAATGGCGGTGATTTCTTCCGATGGAGTTGTCGGCCAGACCGTAAAAGTTTCCTCCTCGACCGCGCGAGTGCTTTTACTGACGGATCACGCCAGCGGAATCTCTGCGACCATACAGCGCTCCAGAGCACGTGGAGTTGTGAAGGGTAAAGGGGAGATGCTCTGCACACTTGAATTTGCGACTCGCGAAGAAGACGTGAAAGTAGGAGATGTAATTATAACTTCAGGAATCGGTGGAGTTTTTCTGAAAGGGCTCCCGATCGGAGAAGTTACCATGGTAAAACGCGGAGAATACGGTATCTTCCAGACCGTGTCGATTCGTCCTGCCGTCAATCTGTCCCATCTTGAAGAAGTTCTTGTCGTGCAGCGGGGTGGGTATGAGTAGACGGTCTGTTCTGCTTTTTATCTGTCTCGTCCTCGCATCAATTATCATCCAGGTGTCACTCCTCCCCGTGTTTATACGCCCCCCCTTCAAGCCCGACCTGTTACTAGTCATCATGGTATTTATCGCGCTGCGCGAGTCGTTTGAGGTGGGGGCGCCACTAGCCTGGCTGCTTGGCATGTTTGATGATGTCTGCGGCGGCTTGTACCTCGGCCTTAATGCTTTTACCTTTCTGATTTCTTTTCTCGTTATCAAGAGCGTGTCGGACCGGCTGTATGCAGACAGTGCAATCCTTTTCGTCCTGACAGTCGCCGGCGTTACACTTGCCGGCTTCACGCTGAATCTGCTCCTGATACTCATGTTTACCGCATCCCCCGGAATTATCTATTCCATGCTGTCGGACATCTTTCCGCGCCTGCTGGTCAACGCTTTTATTGCCTCAATTGTAGCAGCATTCCCCGGATTCGACTGTCAATTGGAATCGCAATGAAAGAGCGCCGCTTTGTTCGGGAATTACTTGAATCAAAACAGCGGATTCTGGCGCTTTCTTTTGTAGTCGGCATCGTGTTCCTTTTTCTGGTGATCCGGTTGTGGCATCTGCAAATACTGAACGCAGATGATTATCGCGCCATGTCGGAAAATAACCGGCTCCGGTTCGTGCCGGTGGCCGCTTCCCGTGGCGCAATACTTGACCGAAACGGCAAGGTGTTGGTCAGCAACCGCCCCTCTTTCAGTCTTGCAGTTATCCCGCAGGAGGTTAAGGATAAGGAGGCGCTTCTCACACTGCTCTCCACTCTTCTGAAGCTTGATCGGGCCGACATGGCGGAGCGGTGGGATAAAAACAAGGACCGTGCCAAATACTATCCGATTGTACTGTCCTCCAACATTACCCGTGACCATGTAGAGATTGTCGAAGAGAACCGTATGCGGCTGCCCGGTATCGAGATTGAGATGAAGCCGGTTCGGGAATACACCAGCAGCCAGCTTGCTGCGCATCTGCTCGGGTATATCGGTGAAGTTTCCGAGAAAGAAATGAATTCCACCGGATTCGAAGAGTATAACCCCGGCGATTACATCGGTAAAAACGGTATTGAGCGTGCTCTGGAAAAAGAGCTGCATGGCAGTGACGGAGGCCGTCAGCTTGAAGTTGATGCCCGTGGCAGGTTATTGCGGACTATCTCCGAGAGCTATCCGACAGTCGGCAACAGCGTGGTGTTGACGATCGACGCGGCTGTACAGAAACAGGCAGAACGGGCTTTTGGTGATCAGGCCGGTGCGGCGGTCGCCATGGATGTCACTACCGGTGAAATACTGGCATTTGTCAGTAACCCCGGCTTTGATCCTTCACTTTTCAGCGGAAAATTACCGGCGGACGTCTGGCAGGGTTATCTGGATGACAAACGTCATCCACTTGAAAACAAGGCATTGAGCGGACAGTACCCCCCCGGATCCACCTTCAAAATGATTACCGCTTTGGCGGGACTACAGGATAACAAAATCAATGACTCAACGACGATAAACTGTAGCGGCAGTTACGATATGGGAACATCTACGTTCAAATGCTGGAACAAAAAGGGGCACGGGGCCACGAATCTGCGCAAATCCCTGCGCGAATCGTGCGATGTATTTTATTACCAGTTGGGTGAAAAGCTGGGTGTTGACAAGATTGCAGCCGCTGCTCAGGCCTTCAAGCTGGGAGCGCCCCTCGGAGTCGAGCTGTTGAATGAAAAGAGCGGACTCATCCCCACATCGGAATGGAAGCTGAAGCGCTTCGGTAAACGGTGGTTTCGTGGCGAAACTCTCCCGGTTGCAATCGGACAGGGCGCTGTTATTCTCACTCCGATTCAGATGGCTTCAATGACCGCAACGATCGCCAATGATGGCATGATTTACCGGCCCCATCTGGTAAAGCGGATAGTTGATGCCGACGGGAAAACGCTCCGGGAAACAAAACCTGAAATTATCGGCACTGCGGCATTCTCCAAAGAGTCGTTCCGGTTTGTCAAGCAGGGTATGCTTGATGTTGTCAATGCACCGGGGGGTACCGGTGCCGCAGCCAGATTGTATGATGTCAAAGTAGCGGGAAAAACCGGCACATCACAGGTTGTCAAGCTGGGCAGCAGCAAAAAAAGCACCCCCTATCATTTCCGCGATCATGCCCTGTTTGTGGCGTTTGCACCTTTTGATAAGCCTGAAATAGCTGTTGCTGTAGTCATTGAACATGGTGAACATGGCGGAGCGGCTGCCGCCCCCATTGCAGGCAGAATACTGCGGGCGTATTTTGACGGTAAAAAACCGCTACGCAGGGAAACAGGCGGGACGGCAGATGAAGAAGATGAATGGGGTAAAGAAAGCGGGGCGCCGACTGTCGTGAATGAACCGCGCATCAACGGAGGTACCGTTCATGATTGATCGTCGCCTGCTCACCAACATTGACTGGGTTCTGGCCGGACTGGTTGTGACGGTCTGCCTGTTCGGAATTTTGAATATTTACAGTGCAACCATTCCCTACAAGATTGTCGGTACCGCCTACTATATCAAACAATTTTACTGGATGCTGGTGGGAATGACTATTTCACTGGCTGCATGCACTCTTGATTATCATATCCTTGAAGATTTATCCTACTGGTTTTATGGGTTATTGATCCTGCTGCTGATTGCAGTGCTTGTTGTCGGCAGACGTTCCATGGGAGCGACCCGCTGGCTGGACCTCGGATTATTCAATATCCAGCCGTCAGAACTCATGAAGCTCGTTATAATAGTAACGTTTGCCCGATTTTTTAATAATTTTCAATCGGTCGACGGCCTGACAGTCAGAGACGTGCTTATCCCATTGACCCTTCTGGCACTTCCGACTGCGTTGATCATGAAACAGCCGGATTTAGGGACGGCCACTCTGGTTATTCTGATCGCCCTGTCCATGATCATGTACATCGGCCTGCGCTGGTCGGCCATCGTGACATTTGTCTGCGTTACAATTCCAATGGGCTGGATCGGCTGGGCGTTCCTGCTGCGTCCGTACCAGAAAAACCGGGTCCTTGATTTTATGGACCCTGAACGTTCGCGACTCGGGAGTGGGTACCACATCATTCAGAGTAAAATAGCTGTCGGTTCAGGCGGTTTCACCGGAAAGGGTTTTGCCAAAGGAACGCAGTCACAGCTCCGTTTTCTCCCCGAACAACATACCGATTTCGCCTTCTCCGTCTTTGCCGAAGAGTGGGGCTTTATCGGATGCCTGCTGTTGATCTTCCTCTACCTCTCACTGGTGTTGTGGGGGCTGAACATAGCCCGTCGCTGCAACGACCGTTTCGGAGGTCTGCTGGCGGTAGGTGTCACCGCGATGCTCTTCTGGCATATTGTCATCAACATGGGGATGGTGATCGGCATGTTCCCGGTGGTCGGAGTACCGCTGCCGTTTTTTTCCTACGGAGGCACCTCCATGATCACCTCCATGGTCGGAATCGGTCTTCTGCAGAACATCAGCATGCGGCGGTTTATGTTCTGATTTAGTAAGTTGCACACCGGCGAGTATCGTGCTATACAATTCCGGTATATTTTCAGGCATACCATCGTGATTTGTGCCGCATTAAGTTGTGCACTGCCGAAAGTCAACCTTGGGGGAAGTGGTTGGTTGCTTCTTTGTAAAGGCCCTTTTCTTCCCGAAAGGGTCTTTTTATTTGTGCGAAGGTTTGAATTATGACGATTGAAATAAGCGAACTCTATCTCAGTTCGGTCATCGGCCGCAAGGTGATCAACAGCAACGGCGATCAGATCGGAATTCTGCGTGATCTGATCATGGTTCCGGGTGAAGTGTTCCCTGAGGTTTCCCACATTGTGATCAAATCTCGTAAGGGGATAAAAACCCTCCCCTGGAGTGAGGTTACTCTCTTTACTCATGTGGTGATTTCAACCGGCAGCATCAAACCGCGACATCTGGACACGTATCTGCCTGAAGAAGGGGATATCCTCGTCAAACGGGACCTGCTTGACAAACAGATTGTTGACGTAAACGGCGCAAAAGTCGTTCGGGTTAATGATATTAAGCTCGGCAAGCTGAATCTGAAACTTTGCATATTTTCGGTAGATATCGGTTTTCGCGGGCTGCTCAGGCGCCTTGGCTATGAACGCTTTGGAGAGCGCTTTGCCCGGGCAATCAAACGCGACATCCCGCAGAGCGAGATCAGCTGGGAATATGTTCAGCCGCTGGAGGCCAACTCATCGAAACTTGCGCTTAAGATTGCCCGTGACCAGATGAACGAGATGCACCCGGCCGATCTGGCCGACATCATCGAAAACATCCCCATCCAGAACATACGCACGGTGCTGAATACCATCGATTCCGAGACTACCGGCGACACCATTTACGAGCTTGAAGCGGACATGCGTAATGTGGTCATCAACCAGCTGAATGACGAGCAGGTAACCGACATCCTTGAAGAGATGGAGCCGGATGAGGCTGCTGACGTACTCTCCGATCTTCCTGAGGGCAAGGCTCAGGAACTGCTGGATATGATGGACCGGGAGGATGCCGAGGACATCCAGGAGCTTCTGGAGCACGAAGAAGATTCTGCCGGCGGGTTGATGACGCCGGATTACTTCCGGCTTTCCTCACAGATTACCGTTGGTAAAGCGTTGGAGCTCCTGAAAGGGTGCGCAGATGATGTTGAGACGATCTATTACGGCTATATCGTGGATATCGATGACCGGCTGGAAGGGATTATCTCTCTCAAACAGTTGCTGATGAATCCGCCAGAAACTCATATTACTGACATAATGGAAGAGAACATCAAGTTCGTTCACGTTGATGCCGAACCGGAAGACATTCTCGAAACGCTTGCAAAATATGACCTGATCGCCGTCCCGGTTCTGGACTCGGAAGATCGTATGGCCGGCATAGTAACCGTGGACGATGTTCTAGCCCACTATCTGCCGCAAATAATCAAGATCAAACGTCGATAACCGCGCGAGTGCCTTTATGTTTACCAGTATTTCACAATTCAGATTTCTGAAGCCGCTCAAGAGCTTCAGCCCCCGGAATTTCATGATCTTCCTGGCCATCCTCGGGCCGGGCATCATCACGGCCAATGTGGATAACGACGCCGGCGGCATCACCACCTATTCGCTGGCCGCGGCCAACTACGGCTACTCCATTCTATGGATGATGATACCTACTACGATTGCGCTGGTTGTGGTTCAGGAGATGTGCGCCCGCATGGGAGCTGTCACCGGCAAAGGCTTGTCGGACCTGATCCGTGAATCCTTCGGTGTCAAGGTCACCTTTTACGTCATGATCGCCCTGTTGCTGACAAACATGGGCAACTCCATCTCCGAGTTCGCCGGTATCGCCGCAAGCATGGAGATCTTCGGTATCAGCAAATATATTTCCGTACCGTTTTGCGCAATTCTGGTCTGGCTGTTGATCGTTAAGGGATCCTACAAGGTCGTGGAAAAGGTGTTCCTTGTAGCCTGCCTGGTTTACATCGCCTATCCGATCGCCGCCTTCATGGCTGGTCCGGACTGGAATATCGTTCTGAAAGCGACCGTCACCCCCACATTCAATACCGACAGCGCCTACCTGATGACCCTGATCGGCATCGTCGGCACGACCATCGCCCCCTGGATGCAGTTCTATCAACAGGCTGCAGTAGTTGAAAAGGGAATCACAGCCGATCAGTACAATTTTTCCCGGATTGATGTCATCTTCGGATGCATCATGGCCATCGTGGTGGCTTTCTTCATGATGGTTGCCTGCGCCTCAACCATCCACCTGCATGGACTGAAGATTGAAACCGCCGCCGACGCGGCCCTGGCGCTGAAACCGCTGGTCGGTCAGTACGCCTCGACTCTGTTCGCCTTCGGCCTGTTCAATGCTTCGCTGTTTGGCGCATGCATCCTGCCGCTCTCAACGGCCTACTACATTTGCGAAGGGATGGGGTGGGAATCGGGGGTCAACAAGGACTTCGAGCAGGCGCCGCAATTTTTCTGGCTGTTCACAATCATTATCGTCATAAGCGCCGGCCTGATCCTGATTCCGAATGCACCCCTGATGGCGATCATGTTTATCTCGCAGGTTGTCAACGGTGCGGTGTTGCCATTTGTGCTGATGTTCATGATCAAACTGATCAATGATAAAAACCTGATGGGAACCTATATCAACGGTCCGGTATTCAACGCCATTGCCTGGTTCACCGTTGTGGTAATGATCGTTCTGACAGTAATTATGACAGTCGATATAACATTTCCGGGATTGATCAAGCGGCTGATGGCATTTTAGTGCTACCCCGGAGGCCATGCCAGATTTCGCCCCGCCAACAAATGAAAGTGAATGTGAAAGACCGACTGCCCCGCCCCCGCCCCGTTATTCTGGACGATGCGGAAACCGGATTCGGCGTACCCCTTCTGGCGGGCAATCTCGCCCCCCTTCCGAAAGGCATATCCGACCAGCGCATCTTCCTCTGCGGTCATATCCAGACAGTTGACAAAATGTTTTTTCGGCAGCAGCAGCAGGTGTAGAGGCGCCTGCGGATTTAAATCTTCGACAACGAGCAGCTGTTCGTCCTCGAAAACTTTTTTTGACGGTATGTCGCCGCGAATGATTTTACAGAAAATACAGTTTTCCACTCTTCCCTCCTTAGTCTCAAGATCTAATGCATGTACGGCAAAACCGGCCTCACGCGGAGACGCAGAGAAAGTCAAAACAATAGAATTTTGGTTTTACCCAAAGGACTCTAAGCTTCTAATCTTGGTTTACTCCGCGTTCTCGCTTAGAAGCGCCTACTTTTGGCTGCGTCTCTGCGTGAAACTTTTTTGGGTTCCGGCTTGTCCGGTACAGGCAATTGCAGCAGAATCAGAAATTCCCGGTTGCCATCCGCCCCGGTGATCGGTGATTCACACAGCCCGGAGACCGTTAAACCCAGTTCTAACGCGGTACGACGGACATCTTCGATAACTTTTTCATGGGCAGCGGGGTCGCGTACGATCCCACCCTTCCCTACTTCACCCTTACCGACCTCAAACTGCGGCTTTATCAGGGCAATGATCCGCCCACCCGGTTTCAAAAGACCAACCGTAGCGGGAAGCACCTTGGCCAGCGAAATGAACGAAGCGTCAATGACCGCAATCGCCGGTACATCATCCAGCTGATCCGGAGTAACAGAGCGAATATTGGTCCTCTCCATGCTGACGACGCGTGGATCCTGCTGCAGCTTCCAGGCCAGCTGGCCATAGCCGACATCAACGGCAAAGACCTTGACCGCTCCCGCCTGCAGCAGACAATCGGTGAAGCCGCCGGTGGAGGAACCTACGTCGACGGCGACCAGACCCGTTACATCGATGCCGAACTCATCAAGCGCCTTGCGCAGTTTGAGCCCGCCACGGCTGACATAGGGAAGAGCCTCTCCCCTGAGACGAATCTCCGCATCAGCAGCTACCTGTTGTCCAGCCTTGTCAACCGTGTGGTCGCCCACTACGACCTGACCGGCCATGATCAAGGCCTGAGCCTTCTCAATCGAGGAAGCCAGACCGCGTTCTAAAATAAGTTTGTCGAGGCGTTGTTTGGTCATAGGGGGTTTGGTTTGTAACAGATAAAATACATAAATTTACAGCGTTATCCGGTTTGGTTTATGTTTACGTCCCGTAGGGATAGAATGCAGGTAGACGGGGAATTCATTCCCCGGTCATTGCGGCAAAACATCATCACGTCACGTACGTGACGTGGGGAAAAATGGCATCTCATCCGGGAGATAGATCCCCCGGCTACAGTCGGACGCCCCTAACGGGGCTTAAAATCCTGAATGCAAAGACCAAACCGGACACTGCTGATAAATTTATAGATTTTGGAGATCCTTCACAAGGTACTCCCAATCTTTAGTAATACTATACACGTCCTCACCTCTACATTGACGATACCAATGTAGTGTCAGTGCACGACATCCCAAAGTTTCATCTGACACATATTTTTGCGCACTAGGCGTTTCCATTAAAGTGAAATAGAAAGGTTTTATGTGAGGGTGTTTTTGGGTGAGTCTGGAAAATGTACTTTTTAGACGTGGGATCGCCTTCCGATCGTATAGACCGGAATATTTTATCTCAATAACAGCCAGAACATCAGCGGGACACCACACGCAACCAACTTTCGGGACTGCACCGGCTTTGTAGACAATAAGATCCCATTCTGTTGGCAACCCATCTATGAAAACATTCCTATTAGAGACAAAAATGCCTTCTTGTTCCAAATGTCGGCGGACTACCTCGTTAGTTACTGCTCCAATGGCCTTGGTCTGGTATCGAGCTGAATCCTCACCGAATCGTGTATAAAACTCATTGATTTCTTCAAGAATCAGATGGGTCTTGCCGGAGAAAATTGGTTCTTGCACTTACCCTCCTTGCGTAGATACAAAGGGGACATGCAGCTTTACTGAAGTCCCCTTTAAGCGCGCCTCAATGGCGACACCCGCTTATGCCGCCATCCTGTAAATCGGTAACTGAAAATGCCCGGCTAGAATCCCCGGAACAGTAATATCTTCATCAATCGATTCCCACCGCAATGCATATCCGTTCAGTCGCAACGTCAATTCCTGCAACTGTTCATCAGTCGCATTGGCCAGTCTACGAAACCGTTCCGCCGGAAAACCGACTACCCGCCCATCAGTCAGCTCCACGAACACCATTCGTTTTTCGACCCAAGCCCGCAACGCCGCAGGCTCGACCAATTCATCACCTTTTATGGAATTCATCGTATTTCTCCATCCTCACACACCATGCCCACATCGTCATCATGCATTTACGCGATAACTTACCTGCTGACACGCGGCACTCCCGGCAGCAGATCCAGACTTTCGGGAAACTGGTCCAGGATGCGCAGCAGGTTATCCATGGCCCGGCTCTGGACGACCTGACCATATTCATAACGCGTGCATCTCTAGTTTAGGGAACAGTCGCTTCCGCCCCTCATGATCAACAGCCACATACGTATACGAAGCTTCTGTGACCATGAAAAACGCGTTTTCTTCATCGATCTTCATTTCCCGAAAACCCGGCTTCACCCAAACCTCCAGCCTGATGGTGACGGACGTGTTCCCGATCCTCGTAATTTTGCCGTAGCAGCAGACAACATCACCGATCTTTACCGGCTTGATGAATTTCATGGCGTCCACCGCAATTGTGACTGCGCGGCCGCCGGTAATTTCTATTGCCATCATCCCGCCGGCGATGTCCATTTGCGACATGATCCATCCTCCGAAAATGTCGCCGTTCGCGTTTGTGTCACTCGGCATCGGTGAGGTACGGAGAAGCAATTCTCCCTCCGGATATGCACTGTGGTTACTCAATGATGCCTCCTTATTCTACTTTGAAAAGTCGGGAAGTTCCGGTATCTGTTCCGATCCGGAATTCCGGAAGTTGCCGAGGGGCTCGATAGTGTTTATGTACAAAAAAGTCCCGCTAAAGCCAGCGGGACTTTTTCAATATCATTGTTCTCCAACCAACTGGCTCTTGGTAAAGAGCGCCTTCAGCCAGTACCCTTCCGCCTCGATATTCTCTCTGCCACCCTCTTCTCGATCAACCAGCGTCACGATGCCGAGCACTTTCAATCCCTCTTCCTCAGCACGGCGTACCGCTTTCATGGAGGAACCTCCGGTGGTAACGACATCCTCCACAATGACAACCCTTGTGCCGGGAGGGAGGTTTTTGCGACCTTCCAGCCACTGGCCGGTGCCGTGACCTTTCGGCTCCTTGCGGATGATGAAGGCGTGCATGCTCCTGCCGGCCAGATGGGCGGCAATCGACGTCGCCGTGGCGATCGGATCGGCGCCCAGCGTGATGCCGCCAACCGCCTGGACTCCTTCAATGTCCCTGATGGCTTCATAAAACAGCTTGCCGGCCAGAAAACCACCTTCCGCGTGCAGAGTAGTCTGCTTGCCGTCGAAATAAAAGTCACTCTGACGACCGGAAGCCAGTGTTACCAACCGCTTTTCGTACGACAATTCCAGGATGATCTTCTTTAATTGTTCGCGATCACTCATATTCTACGGTCTCCTCTTCAAATAGTCCCATCTGGGGTTTCTCGACAGGTTTGGGGAATGCGACCGGGTAGTCCCCGGCAAAACAGGCTTTGCAGTAGTGGGTATTACCATGACCGATAGAGGAAACCAGCCCTTCTTCGGACAGATACCCCAGAGTATCGGCGGTAACATAGCGGCAGATTTCATCAATAGTATGCGATGATGAGATAAGCTCCTTGCGGTTCGGCGTATCAATGCCGTAGTAGCAGGGATAGCTTGTCGGAGGGGATGAAATCCGCAGATGCACCTCCAGTGCCCCGGCGTTGCGAACCATCTTGACAATCTTGCGCGAGGTTGTGCCGCGTACGATCGAGTCATCAATTATGACAACACGTTTGCCTTTGAGCAGTTCACGCACCGGATTAAGCTTGATCTTGACCCCGAAGTGACGAATCGACTGGGCCGGCTCGATAAACGTCCGGCCGACATAATGGTTGCGGATCAATCCCAGTTCGAACGGAATGCCGGATTCTTCGGCATAACCCATGGCGGCGGGTACGCCGGAGTCAGGCACGGCAATCACAACGTCGGCATCCACCGGATACTCACGCGCCAGCTGCCGCCCCAGTTCCTTGCGGGCCAGATAGACATTCCTGCCGAAGATGTACGAATCGGGGCGAGCGAAATAGACAAATTCAAAAATACAGGGGGTCGGCTCAATCTTCTTGAACGGGAAGAGCGACTTGATGCCGCCGTCTTTGGTGCAGACAACCATTTCACCCGGTTCGATCTCACGGATGAAGTCCGCTTCGATCAGATCCAGCGCGCAGCTTTCGGAGGCGAC
>JANNLB010000137.1:0-26467 GCA_031396605.1 Geobacter sp.
GTTTTCATGGTGAGTTCGAGCCGATTCAGGTTGAACGCGGCCTGCTGGACGTTGGTGCGAGTGGCAAGTGGTGCGCCGACTGCCATGAAATCCTGACCCCAGACAGCTCCGGTCGTATGAGTCGGCACAGCCAATCCACCATGAAGCGGAAGATCGATTGCTATTACCGTGAATCCTGCGCCGGTAAGTGCTCCGGCAACCGCTACCACTTGCTCTTTCTGGCCGGTAATGCCGTGCTGGAAGATAACTACTTTTCCGGTCGGGGCTGTCGGCGTGATCAGCACAAACGGTACGGAGGCGGTCGTATGATAATACGCGGTCAGGGCGCCGGCACCGTCCCGAAACGGCTGCAACACTCCGGATGCTGGGTTATAGGCGCCTGCGACAGCCGAAAGATCCCCGCCTGCAGCGGCTGCATTCGCCTTGGCCACAACCGGGTCCATCGAAAGCTGGGCGCTGTTAATTGTTCCGGTTACGACACTCGCAATTGTAGCGGGTGCAGTTCCAGCCCCGGCAGCGGTCCAGTACGCTGCGGGGGTAAGTCCTGCCGGAGTCGTTACCGTTACCGAGTTTGACCAGGTTTTCCCTGACAGTCCACCCAGTGCCGCACCGGCGGCAAATGCCCGCAGGGCGCTTTCAACCGGCATCATGGATGCGGTGGATCCTGTGCCGTCTTTGGATATGAAGCCTGCGCCTGTGGTGATAAAGCGCCCCAATACGGCGATTTCGCTGCGACTTGCAATGGTAGTGGTGGCAGAGGCCGTAATCAGATCATTCATGACTTTGGCATACCCTGATAGTTTTACGATAGTTTTTGCCACATCGGTATACACATTGCCACGAATTGCTTCCAGCGCGGCAAATGACCCTGCCAGCGGCAGCGGCGATTTAAGCGCTTCAAAATAAATTGAACTGCTGACGCTGCCGCCGGTTACCGAATCCTTCACACGACTGGTTACGACATACAGGTAGCGTGTCGCGGGAGACAGGGGGAATTTGGGGAAAAGGAACAGATCGGTACTTCCGGCGGTGTATTTGAAATCAAACAAGGCTGAAATATCGGTGAATCCGAGTGGATTTGTTTCTGAACCCGCACTGTCCGGAGTCAGCTGAAACACTTTTATGTTCGCAGCAGTTACCGTAATTGCGTCAACGGGACTGGAGAATCTGATGTAGATCGGGGCGTTAAGTCCGGCTACCGCATTGGTAGAACCCATTTCATACTTGTTGATATATGCCAGTGCTTCAGGTGGCGTCATCGGAGTATTGGCAGTACGGGCAACAACGCCTCCTGATGCGTCAGTATACTGTGTTAGCGGATCTTTAGCGGTCGCGGTGGCCAGTATATTTGGCAGCGGAACATTACCGGTGGTCGGATCGAACAGCGCCGAGTTGAAGCTGGTGGATGGCGAACCCGTAGACCCCAAGGGGTTGGATGAGTCAGAGCATCCCATAACCAGCAAGAATGAAATGTAAAATAATAAGCGTATAGTACTTGGATACATGGCAATACCTCTCTAAGTTAGATAATAACGTATAGTCACTGTGTCAGGTCCATTGCTTAGAACTTGACCGTAATGGATCCGCCGAAGAGGTGAACGTCGCTTTTGAAAGTGCCGTTTTCACCCAATAATGTAGCCGAACTCTGGTTGTTGACAGTTCTATCCACGAAGTGGGTCCACATGTAGGCAAGATCAATCGAAAAATGGTCGTTGTGGATGCCTTGCCCGATGCTGAAGCTGTGGCGGTCAGAGTCGGGAAGTAACGGCCCGAGGGTGGAGTCGGGAATTGGATTGGTGTCGAACATGTAACCGGCACGGAGATCCAGGTTTTTAGTCAGAGCGTATTGGCCGCCGACCTTGTAGGCCCAGACATCTTTCCATTCAAGAGGTTTCGGCTTGCCATTGAAGTTCTTAAACTGTGAGCTGTCGAACGCGAACTCCAAGGCTTTTAATGAGCTCCAGCCGGTTCGTTCGGCATCAAACTCCAGCGTCAGCTTGTCTGTCGGCATCCAGGCAACACCGAGGGCAATGCTATCCGGCAGAGTGACTGTGGATGAAACTGCTGATGTTGCCCGAGATCTTGAATACGGAAATACTGCTGAAGTCGGGTATCCTATTGCTCCAAGCCCAGTGGGTGTAGTTGCCAGAAAATTTGCATCGCCTTTAAGATTAAGAGATATTTCGCTCCGGTAGGCAACGCCGAATGAAAGATCTTTGCGCGGCTTCCAGAGAAGCCCCAGGTTGTAGCCAATATCGGTCGCAGTGGCATCCAGTCCCATATTTCCCAGCTCATAGGCGCCAAATGGAGGGGCCGGATTATTTGGATCAACGACCGGGGAGTGGGCACTTGTCTGCATGGTAACGATTGCATGGGTAATATCAAGCCCCGCGCCTACCGAGAGATTCCAGTCATCAAAACGATACGCCACGGTTGGCTGGAAATTGATCGGCTTGACAGCTATATTCATAATCTGGTTGCGGAAAGCGCTACTGTCATCCCAGCTTTTTGCCAACGGGTAGATGGCATTTACAGCTAAACCAACTGAGATCGGCATACCTTCAAAAGAGTAAGTTGCATACAGGGCAGGAGCAATGAAAATATCGCGCTTGGCTTTTTCAAATACCGAATCGCTGCCGACAGCGAGAGGCGCGTTTCCGCTAAGAGGCGTCGTGCCGTTAAACTCGGTTGATGGCACATAAATAATCGTAGAACCGAGGCTGACTTGAGCCCCCTTGAGGAATGCAATCCCTGCAGGGTTGTAGAAGAGAGCCGAAGGGTCATCGGCTTGCGCAGTAAAGGCGTTCCCCATCGCCATCGCCTTTCCTCCCTGCTCATTCACTTTCAACCCTGCCGCCAAAGTCAGGGAGGCTGTCCCTGCCAGAGTCGCCAGTATACTCGCTAAAACCAGTTTGTTTTTCATTTCAAGACTCCTTTCCGTATGTGTGTTCTCCACTTCGTTGCATGTACATTCTCAATGCATCCCTCATGACCTCTGATACGCGTGCGCTTCTCTGTAGTGCAGCAGTTATGGATCACCCCCCATTCATCGGCGCTGACTCTCATGGACAATATGTGATTACGAAGATTCCTTGAATGCTGTTTCATGATTATCAAGTGTAACCCTGCCATAGATTTAAATTTTAGAACGGTATTTTTTCGACAAGCTATGCCACCTTAACGTTCATGTCAAGAATAAATATGCACCGTACGCATAAAATAATTCCGGGGGGGCATCTTCATACAATAATTATCATATCAGCAGAAGACACCCGCCACTATAATTCAGAATTAGTATTTAGTATCGGACTGTTACGCTCTTCAGTCCCGTATTGTCTTTTAATGAAAGGCCGGATATCCCATACAATTTTCTGCTCGTGAGTGCCCACATCCTCAGGCAGGATCATTAAATTAAATGAAGATTAAATTGGATAAATTGGCAGTTGTTGCACTTTGGAAGAAAGCTGGTATGAATTTATTGACGTTCTGATTAAATACGAAAATAGAATAAAATTATACTTGACATGAACGTTAAGTATATGTAGCCTGCAATCACACAGAATCAGACGGAGGTAAACATATGAGCAATCAGACCTATCGCTCCATACCTGACATGCTAAGGAGCAATGCCACGGATTTCAGCAGCAGGCAGGCCCTCAAATATCGCAAACAGGGTGCCTTTGTTACACTGACGTATGCCGAGTACTATGAGCGGGCGTTGATGGTAGCCCGGGGCCTCGGCAAGATGGGTGTCAAGCCGGGAGACCGGATTGCTATCCTCTCTGAAAACCGTGCCGGCTGGGTTATCGCCGACATGGGTATTTTGTGTACCGGCAGCGTGACTGTGCCGATCTATCCAACCAACACGCCGGAGCAGATCGAGTACATGATCAACCATTCGGGAGCAAAGATACTGTTTGTGTCCGGAAAGTTCCAATACAGCAAGCTTCTCAAGATCAGAGATTCGATACCGGGATTGGAACTGGTTGTATCGTTTGAGCGATTTCTGGGGAGCCCGTCACTGCCGGTCACGACTTTCTACCAGCTCTCGGAAATTGATTCTCCCATAAGCGCCGAAGAGAAAAAAGGGATCGAGGCCGGAATCGACCGGATCGAACCGGGTGACATGCTGACGCTGATCTATACGTCCGGCACTACCGGCATACCGAAAGGGGTCATGCTTTCACACAACAATATCCTGACCAACACCAGGTATCTGACTGAGCAGAGCGGCGCGATAGATGAGAACGATGTCCTGCTGAGTTTTCTCCCCTTGAGCCACATCCTTGAACGGACTGCCGGCTACTACATGACCATCCGCAACGGCGCCCTGATGGCGTTTGCCGACAGTATCGAAAAAGTTCCCGAGAATATGTTCGAAATCCGACCGACTGTCATGGTCAGCGTTCCCCGCCTGTTTGAAAAAATTTATCACCGTATCTTCGAGAACGCCCACCAGATGTCGACGGTCAAAAGAGCTCTGTTTCACTGGGCGGTAGAGGTCGGCAAAAAATACGTTGCCGCCACATATATAGACAAACAGCCGCAAACGCTACTCAACCTGAAGTACTCTTTGGCCGACCGCCTGATATTCAGTAAAATCAGGGCCAAGTTTGGCGGCAACATGAAATTGTTCTGCTCGGGTGGAGCCCCGCTTGACAAGACGATCAATGAATTTTTCTGGGTGATCGGTATTCCCATCTTCGAAGGCTACGGACTGACCGAGACGAGTCCGGCCCTCAGCTTCAACAACTTCGAACATATCCGCTTTGGATCTGTCGGGGTCGCCCTGGAGCAGACAGAATTCAAAATAGCGGAGGATGGCGAAATTCTGGTGAAAGGGCCGCAGGTTATGCTTGGGTATTACAACAATCCGGTCGCCACGGCCGAGGCGATACAGGATGGCTGGTTCAAGACCGGAGATATCGGGCATATTGAAGATGGCTTTGTGTTTATCACCGACCGCAAAAAAGAGATGATTATTACCGCAGGAGGTAAGAACATCGCGCCACAGCCGATCGAGAACGAGCTGAGGATGGATAAGTACGTGACCTCAGCCTTTGTGTACGGCGATCGCAAACCGTATCTGACCGCTCTGATCGTGCCAAACCTGGAACGTCTCCTGGAATTTGCCAAAGAAAAGCATATTCACTACTATGAACTGGATGACCTGGTCATGCATGAGCCGGTTCAGAGGTTGTTTGAACAGAGGCTGGCCGATATCAATGCCCGTCTTGCCCCGTATGAAACCATCAAAAAGTTTGTAATGCTGCCCCATGACTTTTCCATAGAAGGGGGCGAATTGACTCCGACGCTGAAGCTGAGACGCAAGATCATTTATGAAAAATACAGGCACAAGATTGAAGATCTGTACAGTGATCATAGTAATTGATTTCAATTAAAACCCAACCACCCCCAGCCCCTCCTTAGTAAGGAGGGGAGCTTAAAAAAAGTCCCCCTCCTATTTCGCTTAGAAGCGCCTACTTTTGGTAGGAGGGGCCAGGGGTGGTAAGGTGTTAGAACGCGCTGAAAGACAGGGAGGAATATAATGAGACAGATTAACAAGGTAGCAGTTCTGGGAGCGGGAGTGATGGGAGCGACCATCGCCGCACATCTCGCCAATGCTGGCGTATCGGTGCTTCTGCTCGATATCGTACCACGGGAGCCGAACGACGCCGAGAGGGCGGCCGGCCTTACGATCACCGACAGCAGGGTACGAAACCGTATCGCGACAACCGGACGGGATGGGCTGATGAAAATGAAGCCGGCTCCTTTCTTCCTGCCGGGCTACGCGACCAACATCGAGGTCGGCAACTTCGACGATGACATGTCGAAGCTCAAGGAATGCGATTGGGTCGTCGAAGTTGTCATCGAGAACATGGCGATCAAGAAGAAGCTCTTCACCGAAAAGGTCGTTCCGAACCTGAAAGAGGGGGCGATTCTCTCCACTAACACCAGCGGGCTGTCGGTCAATGAGATGGCGGAGTGCCTGCCGGAGAATGTCCGCGAAAACTTCCTGGTCACCCATTTTTTCAACCCGCCTCGTTATATGCGCCTGCTGGAGATCGTTTCCTGTTCCTATACCGATCCTGCGGTGACGGCATTTATGGCTGATTTTATCTCCAAACGTCTCGGCAAGGGGATCGTCTACGCCAAGGACACCCCCAACTTCATAGCCAACCGCATCGGTGTCTACGCCATTTCTAACTGCGTACGCACCATGATGGAAATGGGCATGACCGTTGAGGAGGTTGATGCCGTCGCCGGTACAGCCACGGCCCGGCCTAAAAGCGCGGCGTTCCGCACCGCAGACCTCGTCGGTATCGACACTCTCCAGCATGTGGCCGGCAATTCCTACGAACTGCTGGTGGCTGACGAACAGCGCGACATTTTCAAATTCCCGGATTTCATACGCGAGATGGTTACAAAGGGATTACTCGGCAACAAGAGCAAACAGGGGTTTTTCAAGAAAGTCAAAGGCGGGAATGGGCAGGAATTCTTCTATTACGATTATAACACCGGCGAATATGCTCCCTCGCAGCGCCCCAAGTTTGCCTCGATTGAAACGGCCAAGTCGATCGACGATCCGGCTAAACGTCTTCAGGCGGTTGTTACCGGGAACGACAAGGCGGCACAATTTGCCTGGACCAACCTGCGTGACACCCTGATCTACACCTACAACCGGATTCCAGAAATCGCCGACGACATTGTCAATATCGACAATGCCATGAAGTGGGGCTTCAACTGGGAACTCGGTCCTTTCGAGATGCTGGATGCAATCGGTGTTGCCTATTTCGTGGAGCGTGCCGGAAAGGACGGCGTGCAGGTACCGGAAGGACTCAAGGCTGTCGAGCGCTTCTACAAATTCGAGACCGGGAGGAATTACTACTACAGCATTCTCGACAAAGAGTACCGTGAAGTCCCGCAAAAACCATCGCACATCAGCCTCTCGATTCTCAAGAGAAACAACAGGGTGCTTGAGAAAAACAGCGGCGCCTCCGTGATCGATCTGGGTGACGGCGTATTCTGTCTTGAGTTCCATACCAAGATGAATGCCATCGGCGGTGAGATCCTCTCCATGGCTCATAAGGCAATCAAGCGTACGGAAGAAGAGGGTGTTGGTCTGGTCATAGCCAACGAGGGGAGTATGTTCTCGGCCGGCGCCAACCTGATGCTGCTGGCGATTGCGGTCGCCGAAGGTGCGTTCGATGAAATAGCCATGACGGTCAAGGGTTTCCAGAAGGCGATGATGGCAATCAAATACTCCAAGATCCCGGTCGTTGCGGCTCCTCACCATCTGGTTATGGGTGGTGGCTGTGAAACCTGTCTGCACTCCGATGCGATCATTCCCCATGCCGAAACCTACATGGGTCTGGTAGAACTCGGGGTCGGCCTGCTTCCGGCAGGCGGCGGCACCAAGGAGATGGCGGTTCGCGCTATCAAACTGGCCGAAGAATACGATATCGATGCAACCCCGTACATCTTCAAGAATTTCATGAATATCGCCATGGCCAAGGTCAGCATGTCGGCTGCCGAACTGGTGCCGATGGGCTTCATGCGCCAGGGAGACGCCATCACCATGGACATCGACAAGCGTATCCATGACGCCAAACTGAAGGCGATTTCACTGGCAGCCAACTATCGCCCAGGAAGTCCGCTGACCGACCTGAAGGCGCCCGGACGCAGTGTGGCCGCCTCCATCAAATCGCAGCTCTGGAATATGCAACAGGGGGGTTATATTTCCGAGTATGACCAGTATCTGGCCGGCATGGTTGCTGAAGTCATCACCGGCGGGGATGTTCCGGCCGGCACCCTGATCACCGAGGAGTACCTGCTGGATCTGGAGCGGGAAGCTTTTGTACGCCTCTGCGGCCAGAAAAAGACCCTGGAGCGCATCCAGCATATGCTCAAGAAGGGGAAACCGCTGCGCAATTGAGCACAATGTTGTAGGGGCGCCCCTTGCGGGTGCCCTTGTAAGCACGGTCAACAGTCAAAATCGGGCAGGCACAAGGCGCTGCCCCTACATTGAAAAGCAAAACCATACCGGAGGATACCAATGAGAAACGCATATATTCTGGCCGCCTACCGCACTCCCGGCTGCCGTGCAAAAAAAGGGAAACTGAAGGATGTACGCCCCGACGATCTCGCAGCGGCGGCAATCAAAGGGCTGCTGGAGAGAACCGGCATAGACCCGCATGATGTTGAGGACATCATTATCGGCTGTGCTTTTCCCGAAGCGGAGCAGGGGATGAACTTCGCCCGTGTGGCTGCATTGAAGGCCGGAGTACCGGTCGAGGTCCCGGCCCAAACGGTCAACCGTTTCTGCTCCTCCGGCCTGCAGACCATCGCTTCGGCTGCGGAGCGGATCATGGCGGGATTTGCAGACTGCATCATCGCCGGCGGCGCCGAAAGCATGTCCATGATACCGATGGGGGGCGGTAGATACAGCGCCAATCCGTCACTGATGGCGAGTTGGCCGGAAGCGTTCGCCTCGATGGGTATTACTGCGGAACTGGTCGCTGATAAATACGGCATCACCCGCGAACAGCAGGATGCCTTTGCCGCGTCCAGCCATGCCAAGGCTGCCGCTGCCATCGCATCGGGAAAATTCAAGGACGAGATCATCCCGGTGGAAGTGGAGAACTGCACTCTGGTAAGCGGAAAAATGAAACGGAGCAAAGGGCTGGTCGATACCGATGACGGCGTGCGGGTTGACACAACCGCTGCCGGACTGGCAAAACTGAAACCGGCTTTCAAGACGACCGGCACGGTTACCGCCGGGAACACATCCCAGATGACCGACGGCGCCGCGGCGGTGCTGGTAGTATCCGAGGATTATCTCAAAAAGATCGGCAAGAAGGCGTTGGCCCGTTTCGTCGCCTTTGCCGTTAAAGGGGTGCCGCCGGAATTGATGGGAATCGGCCCGGTGGCCGCCATTCCGGCCGCGCTGAAGATGGCCGGTCTGACTCTGGATGATATCGGCCTGATCGAACTGAATGAGGCATTCGCGGCGCAATCTCTGGCCTGCGTCAAAGAGTTGGGAATAGACCCCGCCCGGGTCAACGTAAACGGCGGAGCGATCGCCCTCGGCCACCCGCTCGGCTGTACCGGAGCCAAACTGACCGCCAGCATTCTCCAGGAGATGCAGCGAACGAATACCCGCTACGGCATTGTATCTATGTGCATCGGCGGCGGCATGGGCGCTGCCGGGATTTTTGAGAAGGTGTAACCCCTGCCCCCCTCCAACTTCCCCCCGCTGGGTGGAGGCTTTCATTCCCTCCCCCAGCGGGGGAGGGCTAGGGAGGGGGAGCGCAATGCTGCCAATAAATATATGATCAATATCAAATACAACACGAGGTGACACCATGGCTGCAAAACTATTCAAAGGTGCCGAATATCTGATTACCGTAGCTGATAAAAATGACATTTTCACGCCGGAGGATTTCAGCGACGAACAGCGCCAGATCGGTGATACTACAGAACAGTTCGTCCTGAATGAGGTTATTCCGCATCGCGAGGAGATCGAGCATCACAATCTTCCGCTGACGGTTGAGCTGATGAAGAAGTGTGGTGAGCTGGGGCTGTTGATGATCGATGCCCCCGAGGAGTATGGCGGGCTGGAACTGGACAAAGCCACAAGTATGCTGGCGGCCGAAAAGCTGGCTCAGGCCGGATCATTTTCCGTAACTTACTCCGCCCATACCGGTATCGGCACGCTCCCGCTGGTCTATTACGGCACCAAGGAGCAGAAAGAACGGTATCTGCACAAGATCATTTCCGGCGAATGGATTGCGGCCTACTGCCTGACCGAACCGGGCTCAGGGAGCGATGCGCTTGGCGCGTCTGCAACTGCCTTTCTCTCCCCGGACGGAAAGCACTATATCCTCAACGGCACCAAGCAGTTTATCACTAACGGCGGCATCGCGGATTTTTTCACCGTTTTTGCCAAAATCGGCAAGCAGCACTTCACCGGCTTCCTGGTCGAGCGGAGTACCGAAGGGCTGAGCGTCGGGCCGGAAGAGAACAAGATGGGGGTCAGGGGATCGTCCACCACACAGATCATTCTGGAGGATGCCAAAGTACCGGTTGAAAACTTGCTGGGCGAGATCGGCAAGGGGCACAAGATCGCCTTCAACGTCCTCAATGTCGGGCGCTTCAAGTTGGGGGCGGGTGTCACCGGTGCGGCCAAGATAGCACTTACTACCGGGATCAAATATGCCAATGAGCGCAAAGCCTTCGGAGTAACAATCGGAACCTTCGGGGCCATACAGGAGAAGATAGCCGACATGAGCGCCGCCATCTTCGCATCGGAATCGCTCGTATATCGCCTTGCCGGTCTGATAGACGACCGTCTTGCCACTCTCCCGAAAGGTACGGCTGACTACTATGAAACCTATCAGCAGGGAATCGAGGAGTATTCGGTCGAATGCGCCATCGCCAAGGTGTTCTGCAGTGAGGTGCTGGCAGATGTTGTCGATGAGGTTGTCCAGATTCATGGTGGATACGGCTTCATTCAAGAGTACGCCGCTGAGGGGTACTATCGTGATGAGCGCATCAACAGGATCTGGGAGGGGACCAACGAGATCAACCGCCTGCTGATCCCCGGCATTATTCTCCGGCGCGCCATGAAAGGTGAAATTCCGCTCCAGAAAGAGGCCATGAAGGCCTTTGAGTCGCTGATGTCGCCATCCTTTGACGAGCTTGACGATTCTGTTCCCTTTGCGGCAGAGAAAGTCCTGGTCGCCGGTCTGAAACAGGCCTTCCTGGTCTTGGCCGGCAGCGGTGTGCAGAAGTTCATGGACACGATCAAGGACGAGCAGGAGATTCTGCTGGCTGTCGCCGATCTGGCTATCAACATCTTTGCCATTGAAAGTGCCGTACTGCGCGCAGAGAAAATCCTGCCTAAACTGAGCGAAAGCAAAAAGGCCTCCGTCAGCGCCGCCGTGAAAGTGTTCACCTTCAACGGCACCGAAAAGGCGGCCTCTGCCGCGCGGCGGGCCGCCTATTATATCGAGGAGGGAGATACTCTGACCATGCTGCTGGCCGGCATCCGCAGGTTCACTAAGTACGATGCCACCGGACTGCTCAAGGCAAAACGGCAGCTGGCAGCAGCCGCCATAGAGGCGGAGAAGTATATTTTTTAAAAGTCCCGGAGTTCCATGCAGCAGCACGCCGTACAGACCCCCTACATGGTCGGGGAAGTCCACTTCTACAGCACCGAGCTTGACGGCGGGCGAAGCAGATAGGACGTTTGCTTCGCCCCTACGAACAGATAATGGAGACATATCATGATCGACCCGCTTTTTCAACCGATTACCATCAACCGGATGGAGGTCAGGAACCGCATCTACATGCCGGCCATGCATATGAACATGGCCGGAAATTATGCGGTCAGCGACCGGTTGGTCGATTTCTACGCCGAGCGGGCACGCGGCGGCGCCGGCATGATCACGGCAGGGTATGCAACGATAGACGAGCTCTCCGGTCATCCGGGCAACATCGGCGCTCACAGGGATATCTACATCCCCGGCCTGGCCCGTCTGGCAACTGCTATCCGCGACAATGGCGCCCGTTCCTCCGTCCAGCTGAACCATGCCGGACGCTACAATCACTCCATGCTGATGGGTGGCAAGCAGCCGGTCGCCCCCTCCCCGATCCCGTCACGACTGACCCGCGAAACACCGCATGAGCTTGAGATACCTGAGATCGAGGAGATCATAACGCGCTTTGCCCGGGCGGCAGGACGAGTAAAGGAAGCCGGCTTCGATGCCGTTGAGATCCTCTCCGGCACCGGCTACCTGATCAGTGAATTCCTCTCTCCGCTCACCAATAAACGGGAGGACCGGTACGGTGGCGATTTTGAGGGTCGCATCCGTTTCGGCCTTGAAGTGATCCGTGCCGTCCGCGATGCTGTGGGAACTGACTTCCCGCTGCTGGTCAGGATGAACGGCAACGAATTCATGAAGGGGGGATCAAGCCGTCAAGACCTCCAGGAATATGCCGTCCGACTGGAAGCAACCGGAGTGGATGCCCTCTGTATAAACGTCGGATGGCATGAAGCCCAGGTACCGCAGATCATCACCGAAGTGCCTCGCGGCGTATTCGGCTACCTGGCCCGCGGTATCAAGGAGCGCGTCTGTATACCGGTCATCGCCAGCCACCGCATCAATGATCCGGATCTGGCCCGGAGTATGATCGCAGACGGTCTGTGCGATATGGTGGCGATCGGGCGGGCGCTGATCGCGGATCCCTTTTTCCCCGAGAAGGCCCGTAGCGGGCGTGAAGCAGACATCGTCCACTGTGTGGCCTGCGCTCAGGGGTGTTTCGACAACCTTTTCAAAATGAAGGCGGTGGAGTGTCTCTGTAACCCCCGTGCGGGTTATGAACGATCCCGGGCGTGTACCAAAACCGACGTCCCGCTGAACGTCACCGTTGTCGGCGGGGGGGCGGCCGGGATGAGCGCCGCAATTTCCGCAGCGGAACGGGGACATCGTGTAACGCTCCACGAATCGGGCGACCGTCTCGGCGGACAACTCCTGCTGGCGGGCGCACCTCCGGGGCGGGAAGAGTTCCTCGAACTGGCGGCCGATCTGGAGCGGCAGGTGCAGTTATCCGGCATCGCGGTCGTACTGGGTTCAAGCGTCGATGATCAGTTTTTGAACGATATCCGCCCGGATGCGGTGATCATTGCCACCGGCGGCCGACCGATCACGCCTCTCATACCGGGCGCAGATCTGCCGCACGTGGTCCAGGCCTGGGATGTACTGACAAAATATGTCGTAACAGGACGGAGGGTGGTGGTAATAGGAGGCGGCGCCGTTGGCGTAGAAACCGCACTTTTTCTCGCGGAGAAAGGCACTCTTTCCGGTGAAGCGCTCAAGTTTCTGCTGGTCCATGGGGCCGAGTCCGTCGATGATCTGTACGGACTGGCAACCCGGGGCAGCAAGGATGTCACCGTAATCGAATTGCTGGATGAACTGGGTAAAAACTTCGGCAAGAGCACCCGCTGGGGGATGATGCAGGATGTGAAACGTTACGGCGTCATGACACGAGCAGCGGCCCGGGTGATCGAGATCACAGCAGAGTGCGTCAGGATTGAATGTGAAGGCCGGGTTGAAGATATTCCCGCCGACAGCGTCGTGCTGGCTGTCGGGACACGCTGCCATAATCCGCTTCAGGATGTGGTCGCAGCCGGCGGCATTCCGTTTCGGGTCGCGGGAGACGCGCTTCAGCCCGCTATGGTTTTTGATGCCATTCATCAGGGTTTTACAGCCGGTCGTGAGATCGGCTGAATTGTACTTCAAGGGGTGTTTTTTATGAAAAATGTATTGTTCGCGTTACTGGTGACGATATTCCTGACGGGACCGGCGGTGGCTCTGGAAGTGGCAGGCGCGCACCTGGATACCACTGTAACTGTCAACGAACGGCCGCTTCAATTAAACGGTTACGGAATTCGTACGAAGTGGTGGGTAAAGGTATATATCGGCTCACTCTACACCGCCAAGCCGATGTCTACAGTGGGAGATGTGATGGTCGATCCGGCTGACAAGCTGATTCGATTGAATTTTCTGCACAGCAAGGTGGATAAGGAAAAGATTACGGAGGCAATAAAAGAAGGCTTTGCCAACACCCGTATGGAGGAATCCGATGTAGCCAAAAAATTTCTCGCTCTGTTTAACCGCGACTTTTTGCGTGGCGATACGGCAGATCTCGTCCTGGGAGGCGATGGGACGGTCGTTTACAAACATAACGCCCAGGTTATGGGAACAATTATCTCGAAACAACTGGTCAAGGGCATCCTCGGAATATATCTGGGTCCGATACCTGCTGACGAGGCCCTGAAGAAGGGTATGCTCGGTAAAAGTTAACCGGAAAGTGTTATTACGTGCGTTAACGAAATTATTTCCTTCCAAATAATAGAGAAAATAATTCCCGACTTAGCAGGGAGCAGAAGATGCCACAAACCTATTCAACCAGCATTGAATTGCGCTTTTCCGACCTTGACGTCTATGGCCATGTAAACAGCGCCGTCTACTTCACCTATCTGGAAACGGCACGGGTCAAGCTGTTTAATGATTTTTTCCGGGAAGTCTCGCAGCATGGTATTTTTACTCTGGTTGCGCGGGCAGAATGCGACTTCAAAATTCCTATCATGCTCCACGACCAGGTCATTGTTACGCTCTGGCTTGCCAAAACAGGGCGTTCGAGCTTCGATCTGGAATATCGCCTGCATGACGGTCAGGAGAAGACCTACGCCACAGCCCGCACCACAATGGTCTGTTTTGACAGTATAAAGAACAAAACGGTGGCGCTACCGGAGAGCATCAAGGCGATGGCATAATAGTAAGGAGCAGACTTTATGAGCAACACGGAACAGATCCAAAGCGAACTCAGCGAAGGTATTTTTACGCTTCGCATCAATCGGCCTGACAAGAAAAATGCCCTGAATCCAGCCATGTATCAGGCCCTGGCCGACGGCCTCAAACAGGCTGACCGTGATGATGCGGCACGGGTAATCCTGATCTGCGGCGCCGATGACTGTTTCACCAGCGGCAATGACCTGGCCGATTTTCTCACAGCCCCGCCAACCGGTCAGAACAGTCCGGTCATGCAGTTTCTGCTTGCCGTCAGCGAGGCCCGCAAGCCGATTGTAGCGGCGGTCAATGGCCTGGCGGTAGGAGTCGGTGTCACCATGCTGCTGCACTGCGAACTGGTCTACGCCGGAAGTAGCGCCACCTTCCAGATGCCGTTCGTCAATCTGGGGCTCTGTCCTGAAGCCGGCTCCACTCTGCTCCTGCCCCGTATCATGGGTCATCAACGGGCAGCGGAACTGCTGTTGCTGGGTGAGGTTTTCGGTGCTGAAAAAGCCCGTGCCGTCGGGATCGTGACCGCTGTCTGTCCGGACGGGGAAGTGCTTGGAACCGCACGGAACAGGGCACTGCAGCTGGCGGCCCAGCCGGCGGCGGCGGTACGTCTGGCCAAGTACCTTCTCAAGCGTGACTATGAGGCACCTTTACGGGAAACGATCGCTGAAGAGGGGAGGCAGTTCATGGCACGCCTGAAGTCGCCGGAGGCGGCTGAGGCGCTGCAGGCGTTTATGGAACGGAGAAAGCCTGATTTCTCGCAGTTCTACTGATTATCAAGGAGTAAGCCATGTTCCTGCTCAATCCAAAACAAATGATAGAGACACATCCAGATCCCAAGCTGAACGAGATCCTCCGCAAGACGGTCGCTTTTTTCGAGGCCAAGGGGAAGAAGAGTCTCAAGGAGGACGATTTCAACAGGGTCTGGTATACCGACTTTATTGACTTCGTAAAGCGTGAACGGATCTTTGCCACTCTGCTTACCCCCTCCGGATACGGAGACAAGGATTGTCGCTGGGACACTTCGCGCCTCTGCGCCTTCAACGAACTGCTCGGTTTTTATGGCCTCTGCTACTGGTATGCGTGGCAGGTCACCATCCTGGGACTCGGGCCGATCTGGATGAGTCCGAATGAGGAGTTGAAGCGGAGAGCTGCAAAGCTGCTGGATGAGGGGGCGATCTTCGCCTTCGGACTATCGGAGAAGGAGCATGGCGCCGATATCTACGCCAGCGACATGCTGCTGATACCGTCCGGTGACGGCAATTACCTGGCTCGGGGAGACAAATACTACATCGGCAACGGCAATGAAGCAGCTATGGTATCTGTCTTCGGACGGGAGCCTGATGACGGCGGCTACGCCTTTTTTGTCGTTAACAGCAAACATGAAAAATACGAACTGGTGAAAAACATCACCGCAACTCAATCCTATGTGGCCGAATTTGTGCTTCACGACTATCCGGTGGCTGAGGCGGACATCCTTTCAAAAGGTGATGAAGCCTGGAATGCGACGCTCAACACCGTAAATATCGGCAAGTACAACCTGGGGTGGGCCACGATCGGCATCTGCTCCCACGCCTTCTATGAGGCGATCAACCACGCCTCGGGGCGCAACCTCTACGGCATGCATGTCACCGACTTCCCCCATGTGAAGCAGATGTTCGTCGATGCCTATGCCCGTCTGGTCGCCATGAAGCTCTTTGCCCTGAGGGCCGCAGACTACCTCCGTTCCGCCTCTACAGAGGACCGTCGCTACCTGTTGTATAATCCTGTGGTAAAGATGAAGGTGACGACTCAGGGGGAAGATGTGATCAACCTGCTCTGGGACGTGATCGCGGCCAAGGGGTTTGAGAAGGATATGTATTTTGAAACCGCCGCCCGCGACATCAGGGCGCTCCCCAAACTGGAGGGGACGGTCCACGTCAACATCGCTCTGATCGTCAAGTTCATGCAGAACTACTTCTTCAATCCGGCCCAATACGCGATCGTACCGCGCCGCCTCGACCCTGTCAATGACGATTATCTGTTTAATCAGGGGGCAACCAGGGGGCTCGGGAAAATTCAGTTCCACGATTACCGGCCGGTCTATGACGCCTGTACCCTGTCGAATGTGCAGATTTTCAAGGAGCAGATCAGCCTGTTCCGCGAGTTCCTGTTCAAGGCAACACCGGATGCGGCCCAGCAGAAAGATATCGACTTCCTGCTGACCGTGGGTGAAATCTTCACCCTAGTGGTCTACGGGCAGCTGATTTTGGAGAATGCCGCTCTGCTTGCCACCGATGACGACGTTGTCGACCAGATTTTCGACTTTATGGTGCGCGATTTGTCCAAATTCGCGCTGCAGCTCTACAGCAAGCCGTCAAGCACGGAAACGCAGATGGGATATTGCATGAAGCTGGTGCGTAAGGCTCAGGTTGATGAGGAGCGTTATCAGAGATTTCTGAAGCGGCATGTGTACAGTTTGAACGGGGTTTATGAGATGGCGGAGTAAGTTGATTCGATGGCGCTTACGCGCCACGCGCCCTGCCGGGCGTACAAACAAAAAAGGGGGGCTTTTTGCCCCCCTCCGGTATCAAGTCATCTCAATCTCTGTCATGACCACGCCGTTTCCGGTCCCGTTTTTCTTCCTTCCGCTCTTCCTTGTCACGTCGTTTCTCATCTTTCCATTCTTCCTTATCGTGCCGACGCTCATCTTTCATCTCATGCTTCCGCTCATGGTCGGGCCGAAAGTGACGTCCGCGATAATGATCCCGATCATTGCGATACACGCTATATTCCCGGTCTCGATATGAACGGATCTGCTCGATCCGGTGCCTGCGGATGCCGGGCGGCAGCTCCCGGTAGGGGACTTCAACCCAGGGGCCGTTGTGATGACGGGAATTATGCCAGCTGTTGCCATAGTACAGATAGTAATTATCCGAGCTGAAGATGATGTCGTAGGGGGTGTCTACGCCGACATAAAAACCAAGTCTGGAAGGGGCGACAAAAAGCGGCGCCACATCAAAACGGATTGACGGGGGGGTGGACACAATCACCCGTTGTGGCGGCGCGTAAACCGGTACACCAATCTGGACATTGACGCTCACTTCCGCCAGTGCGGACGATGCTGCTGTGATGGCGGCTATCAAAAGAAACAGTACTGTTTTTTTCATACGAAATCTCCTTTCATGCTTTCGGCGAGTGTATCACATATCAGCAAGTTCAGTGCCGACTTATTTCGTTCGGTCTCAAACCTCCTGAACGCGCGAAGTTACCGGACGTTGAACGAACAACCACTGCGATGATCGCTGCGATCCGCTTTTAGCATACCTGATTTGGGGCAGTCACGGCTTAAATACGTGCAGAAATCTGAAGAAAGCTCAAACGTTCGGGTTGGGGAACAGGGTCGGCGGCAGCCAAGATCACTTGATCAGATTGAATTGATCGATGATCCTCTGTCGATAGGCGGTAATATCTTTTTCAAGCGATTGAAGTATTGATACTTTCTGCTTGATGCTCTTGAGATGGATGTCCAGCAGTTCGGTCAGGCGCGGCATGATTTTTTCCGGCAGTTTCTGTTCCTTGTCAAAAAGGATTGCCAGTTCTTTCATCTCTTCCAGAGAAAGCCCCAGTTCCTTGACCTTCAGGACGAACTTGAAACGTTTTACGTCCGTTTTTTCATAATACCTGACCCGCCCGTCGGTTCGCTTGGGAGGGTCTACCAGCCCCAGTTTTTCATAAAGCCGGATTGTCCTGGTAGTGATCCCCAGCATTTCGGCCAGGTCACTGATCTGCATATGGTCCTCGTTACTCAGCCTCATACTTCACCCCTGTGTCAATGATTAACATATACAGCCAGGTTCGTTTTTTTGTCAAGATTTTTCACTACGCTTCACGTTGTTGTCTGGCCCTTTCCGTATAAAAACGTGAGTACCGGCATAAGCAATTTGCACTCCGCGGAAACATCGTCTAAACTCAAATCCTTATCAATTGCATGTGAAACAGATACCGATTGCACGGACCGTAAGTTATGCTGAATGATTCTCCACAAATATCCGGCACCATGAATCCATCACGGGCTGAACTCCTGCAGAGACTGGATGACCGTTCCCGGCCATGGGACATCATTGTTATCGGCGGCGGAGCTACCGGGCTTGGGGCGGCCGTAGATGCGGCCGGACGCGGCTACCGTACACTGCTGCTGGAGCAGGGGGACTTTGCCTGCGGAACTTCGAGCCGCAGTACCAAGCTTATCCATGGCGGCGTGCGCTACCTGCAGCAGGGCAATCTGGCACTCGTCCGCGAGGCGTTGCGCGAACGGTATCTCCTGCTCGCGAACGCCCCGCATCTGGTGCATGACGTCCCCTTTATCATCCCGCTCTATTGCTGGTGGGAACGTCCCTTCTACGGCGCCGGCATGGCGTTATACGACCTGTTGTCGGGTACTCACGGGCTGAAACATTCCCGGCATCTCAGTCGGGAAGAAACCATTGATCTCATTCCGGCCGTCAGGCGGAAGAACCTTCGCGGGGGCATCGTCTACCACGACGGCCAGTTTGATGATGCCCGCCTGGCCGTTTGCCTGGCGAGAACTCTGGCCGACCTGGGCGGAACGCCGCTCAATTACATGAACGTCACCGGTCTTGCCACGGCATCCGGACAGATGGCCACTCTTACTGCCATAGAACGTGAAAGCGGCAGGGAATACAGGCTGTCCGGCCGGGCGGTTATCAACGCCGCCGGAGTACAGTGTGATCAGGTGCGGCGGATGGACGAACCGTCATGCTCTCCCCTGATCACCCTGAGTCAGGGAGCGCATCTGGTTCTTGACCGATCATTTCTGCCCGGCAGCTGCGCGGTCATGATTCCACATACCGACGACGGACGGGTCTTTTTCGCGATTCCGTGGCATGATCGCGTCATCGTCGGCACCACGGACACCCCCATCGACATGGTTACGTCTGAACCGGTTCCGTTGCCGGATGAGATAGATTTCCTGCTGGACCATGCAGGACGCTGCCTCGAACGCCAACCGACCCGTTCCGATGTTCTCAGTTGTTTTGCGGGGCTCAGGCCGTTGATCGGAGGAGAGAGAGGGCAGAAAACTTCACAGCTGAGCCGTGAATACCTGCTGTCTGTTTCCTCTTCTGGGCTTGTGACCATTACCGGCGGCAAGTGGACCACCTATCGCAGCATGGCGGTTGTCGCGGTTGATGCTGCTGCCAGCCGGGGAGGGCTTGATTCACGTCCATCGACCACCTGTTCACTGCGCCTGCATGGCTGGGAACCGCCATCTCGTTCATCAGGGTTACCGGATGGATATGGTTCCGACCGGGGAAAGCTTGAACAGCTGACTAATGAACACTCCACCTGGAAGGAACGTCTGCACCCTCGCCTCCCCTATACAGCCGGTGAGATAATCTGGGCGGTGCGTTCCGAATGGGCAAGGAGCGTCGAAGACGTTCTTGCCAGGCGCACCCGTGCCCTCTTTCTGGACGCGGTCGCCAGCCGTGAAATCGCCCCCCGGGTGGCCCACCTGATGGCATCGGAACTTGGACGCGACCAGGCTTGGCAAACTGAGCAGCTGGAACGTTTTAACGCAACTACAGCGCAATACCTCCCGACCTGAGAGGGCGTGAAGAAAGGACAGACCATGAACTATTCCGCTTATCTTGCCACAGGCCAGATGATTGCGCTTATGGAGAGTTTCTCCCGGATCAATGTCATGACTCATGGACAGGAGTCGATTCCTTCTGGGTCCATCATCTTCGTTGTCAATCATTTCACCCGTATAGAAACCCTCCTGCTTCCGTATCACATCTTTGCTCACACGCAGGTGCCGGTATGGTCGTTGGCTGATCACTCCTTATTTGAAGGGCCTCTGGGCGGGTTTCTGGAAAATGTCGGGGCTGTTTCCACCAGAAATCCTGATCGCGACCATCTGATAGTAAAGGGTCTTCTGACCGGCGAGGCCAACTGGATTATTTTTCCCGAAGGGCAGATGGTCAAAGACAAGGAAGCTGTCAGCAGCCCCTCATTCTTCGGCCTGCATCGTGGCGGACGTCGTCCCGCCCATTCCGGGGCCGCGACGCTGGCGCTGCGCACCGAATTTTATCGAAAGCGCCTGCGGCACCTGCTTGCAGAAAATCCGGCTGAAGCCGGGCGTCTGCAGAACATGTTTCAGATTGAGGATCTGGCGCCGGTTCTAAGCGGAAAAACGTGGATCGTTCCGATCAACCTTACCTATTATCCCCTGCGTTCACGGGAGAACGTTCTGAGCACGCTGGCCACACGTTTTGCTCCCAACATCTCCGAACGACTGCGGGAAGAGCTGTTGACCGAAGGAACCATGTTTTTCGAGGGGGTGGATATCGACATCCGCTTTGGCCAGGCCATTGCAGCGTCAGAATCGCTCTCCTCCGCACGGATCATGCAGGACATGTTCTCCCTGCGGCAGATCGATTTTGACGACCTGCTGCCATCTCTGCCGGCCATGCGCCAGGAAGCAACGGCGCTGATGCACCGTTTCATGTCTGACATTTATAATATGACCACCGTCAACCACGATCATCTTTTTGCATCGTTGCTCAAGGCGCTCCCCTTTAACAAGATCTCCGAGGATGATTTTCGGCGACGCGTTTTTTTGTTGACCGATTTGGTCCCGGACAAAACTCTCGTCTATTGTCACCGGAGCCTTGAGATTGGTCAGGTCGCCCTGTTGACTGATGACCGCTACCACAAATACCGTGACTTTCTGGAACTGGCCAGGGAAACCGGAGTTGTCCGTTGCGAAGGAGGGAATCTGCTCAGAAACAGAGACAACCTCTCTGCAGGGAGCAAATTCCAGCGGATTCGAATAGAAAATCCGCTCGGGGTGGCGGCAAATGAAGTGCAGCCATTAGCAGGTCTGAAGCGCAAGGTACGCTGGATGGCATGGCTTCCGGAAATGCTGATCCGCCACAAGGTTGCCGAAGTTCTGCAACGTCAGGCAGTAGATCAGTTTGAAACTGATTACGTACATTTCCGCCACCCTGACGAGTCAAAAGAACGTGCTGTCGGCGCACCGCTTCTGCTGAAGGGTTCTTCCCGGCTATTGGGTATTGTACTGGTACACGGCTTCCTGGCGGCCCCGCTTGAAATGCTTGAGCTGGCAACTTATCTGCACGGAAAGGGATATTGGGTCTATTGTGTCCGCCTCCGGGGGCACGGGACTTCACCAGAAGACCTTGCCACTCGAAGCGAGGGCGACTGGATTGAATCGGTGGATCTGGGTTATGCCATGATGAGTGCTATCTGCACGCGGGTCGTAGTTGGCGGCTTTTCTTTCGGCGGCGGTCTGGCGCTGGACTGTGCCGCCCGCATTGGCCGTTTAGCCGGGGTTTTTGCGGTCTCACCTCCGTTTCGCCTGCAGGATTTGTTTCCTCGCTTCGCATCCGTAGTTACCGTATGGAACAGACTCATGGATGCAATGCACATCCACGGGGCGGAAAAAGAATATATCGAACATATCCCGGAACATCCACTGATCAACTATGCACGGATTCCGGTAGCGGCACTGTCGGAGCTTGAGCATTTCATGAAAGATCTCGAACCGCGATTAGCGGACGTAACGGTGCCGGCTCTGGTTGTGCAGGGCCTCGGGGACCCGGTAGTCAATTCTGAAGATACGGCGCTCCTGTTCAGTCGTATCGGAGCTGAACAGAAGCAATATGTGCCCCTCGACTTCAATCGCCATGGAATTCTTTCGGGTGAAGGGTCGGAAAAGGTTCATGCGGCGATCGCGGCATTTATTGACAGGCTGTGAGGCGGACAAAGCATTTACCGCAGAGTACGCGCTAGATGACACAAATGAGTTAATCGGTAAGTAACAACATCCTGCCAGACTAATACTTTTCCGCTTGACACCCGGACAAAAAAGACCGACATTAAATCCATGAAAGGCAACGAATTCATAAAGCGTGTACGTAAGATAGCAAAGTCAAAAGGCATTGTCTGCGTGGTTGATGAAGCACGCGGCAAGGGTAGCCACATAACCCTTTTTTTGGGAGACAGCCTTACTATCGTACGCAACCCGAAAGATGAATTGAAAACCGGAACCTTTCACGCCATGCTCAAACAGCTTGGCATCACTCTTGATGACATCATGGGAGCATAAACATGGTACGTATGATCTATCCCGTACAACTGACACCTGACACCACTGACGGTGGTTTTACCGTCACTTGCCGAGATTTTCCTGAAGCAATCACCCAGGGTGAAACAACAACTCAAGCCGTTTTTGAGGCATCAGACGCCATTGAAGAAGCAATCGCATCTCGTATGAAGCGAGGCGTGGATATTCCAACGCCATCCCGCAAAAAACAGGGTGAATACATGGCCACCGTCCCGCTTTCCACATCCCTGAAATCTGCTTTATATCAGGCAATGCGCGAAGACAATATCAGTAAAAGCGAACTTGCCCGCCGAATTGGAGTTGATGAAAAAGAAGTACGCCGGATGCTCGATCCGCGTCACCCATCCAAAACACCCGGCATAGAACGCGCCCTTTTCTGTTTGGGACGTTCGGTAGTGGCGGAATTTGCGAAGGCAGCCTGACACCCTCGCTCTATTAAATATGTCCCCGTTATTTCTCAAAAAGCGATCAAACTTCTCGTACCGGCTATCAGGAAAGGATTCCAGTACAGCATTTTTATGAACAGGCCTGCTACGCTCCAGAGAAAAGCGCAGACCATCATGGGAAATGTGCCCAGTAAGGAGGGAAATGTGTTTTCATAGAGATTCAGAAAAGGTGTTGGGTGGGAATATACATAAGCTATACTAAACCTTATGCTGTTTAAAAGCTCAAGTAATGATATTATTGACTGCGACTAATTCCTTATTGAAATATTCAGCGATTTCATCTTCAAAGAATGGCGAGAGTTCAGATAATACAAGCGAATTATAATAGTTAATCCAATCGATCTCCGATTTATCTAATAGACTCACATTGACCATAGATATATCAACAGGGACAAGCGTTAATGGTTTGAATTTGAAAAAGGATCCTTCGTTCTCATCCGCGTCATCAGTAACGACCTCGACCAGATTCTCAAACCGAATCCCATACTTTCCTTCAGAGTAATACCCAGGTTCAATCGAAATAACCATGCCAGGTGTGAGAACAATATCTGAACCGTTTTTGGCAATTCGTTGAGGCCCCTCATGCACACTTAAATAGCTGCCTACTCCATGTCCTGTACCATGGTCGTAATCCAATCCCTTTCTCCATAGTGGAGTTCTCGCTACAGAATCTAGAGATTGTCCAGTAGTTCCTGCCGGAAATTTCAATGATGCCAGTGCAATATGTGCCTTTAAAACCAAAGTGTAGTGGCATTTTTGTTCGCTGCTGGGGTTGCGTCCTACAGGAAAGACTCGAGTAAAGTCAGTTGTACCATCAAGATATTGGCCACCTGAGTCAATGAGGAAGATATCGCCATTTTGTAAGATTCTCGAGTTCTCTGTAGTTGGCTGGTAATGACATATTGATGAGTTTGGTCCTGTCGCAGATTACGTACAAGGAAAACATAGAGGTAGATTATCTACTAATGGTTAAGGGACATTTGTACAGGAACATAGGGCAGCAAGATAGTCCGCAATGAAATCTACTCGTTGCTGGCTAGCTGCTTGGCATCCACTTCCGCGCGCATCATGCAAGTTGGAATCAGATAGGTCATTGGGGTCGATTAGATCTAAACAAGATTAAATGCAAAGAAGCTTAACGGAGCAACACATGGAAACTTCGCAAGAAAATAGATATCACATCGGCAATTTAATCGAAGCATTTACAATTGTTTATCGGTTAATAGATGCCCATACCAAACTCGGATTGACCCAAATAAGCGGCCTTGTAGGCTGGTATTTCTGGGACAGTATACGAAACCTCTCCTCAATCCTCACTTCATCAACTTCCCTTCGACTACAGGCCGACTGGACAGGTTTGAAGGAGAAGAGACTGAAAGCAGCGGTGCTGCGATATTGAGCTGCGGGCGCATGCAATGCGCCCCTACGGATGAATTTACGGTAGTTCTGCGCGAAGACCTCCGAGGTTTCAAAAACCTCGGAGGTCTGATTGGTATTATCGGCGTGTGATGTGACTTGTACTGAGCGACCCGCCCTGAGCGACTTGTACTGAGCGGAGTCGAAGGGAGTCGAAGTAAGCCGAAGCAGGCGTGAGGAATTGTTGCGGTTAAACCCGAAATGCCGATTGATTGCGGCGTGAAGGAATATTTATTTTGCGGCAGTTTTACTTCTACAACCCCTCTAAAATCCCCCTCAATCCCTTTAGGAAAACCTCCGGGGTCAGGTTAGAGTTTCGGACATTCGCATCAGCCACATCCTGACTCCAGACGTTTCATTCACACGCACCTGAGAGAAGATGACAGTCGATGTTCAACCCAACTGTGTTGAATCTGTTATGGCAACTTTGAGTTCCGGCAGGCGATTCTGAACAGTCTGCCAGACCAAAAGAGGATCAACACCGAAATAAAAGTGGATAAGCTTATCTCTCATTCCGGCAATCTGCTTCCAAGGAATAGTCGGATGCTGTTGCGTGAACGAATCAGGAAGCTGCTTGACCGCTTCTCCAATGACCTCCAACTTACGAACCACAGCGCTCAATGTTTTGTCATCCTCGACAAAAGCGTCATAATCCATGCCGCCGATAAAGGATTCTATCCGTTCAATTGCCAGCAGAATATCCTGTATGAAAAGAGTGTGGTCCCTCACAGGTAACGGACCTCTTTCAACACTTGATCCCGAAATTCCTGTCGTAAAGCAGCCCTGGGGACTACATCAACCCTGGCATGCAGGCGTTCTTCCAGATATTGACCTATGCCAATCAAATCAAGCAAATCGGCTTTAGAATCCAGATCAACCAATACATCAATATCGCTCCCATCCCGCTGCTCTCCTCGAATCACTGAGCCGAAGACTCCAACAGTCTGAAGTTTGAACGTTGATGACAGGTACTGTTTTGACTGCCGAATAGTATCAAGAATTTCCTGAGTATTTTGCATGAGCTTTCTCGTTAGCTGTTAATTGAGATAGGCATTATAAACCTTGATTTTGGCAACTATGGCAAATCCCATTCCGACCGAATTTGTGCAATTCCTTTATCAATCTCATCAATAGCCCGTAGCGGCTTGAGACAGCCGCGAGTTTGTGCAAGCAACTGGCGGATATCTGGTGCCGGCTTTGCAGCTTTATTTTCCAGATCAACAACCACCATCACATGACGCTTCTCAATCTCTCGTGGTGGCGGCATACCCAGCCAGTGCAAATGTCCGTTGTGATAAACAGCCTCATAGCTTTTCAACATGGCAAACTCCGCGTGTTCAATAATGGGAACAGAATAGATTTTTACCATCATTCACCTGATGTGGCAATGTAAATCCAGGAGAATCAGAAACGCATGAAGCCCGCAACCATTTGACTGGTTGCGGGCTTCTTTGATTTATTCCCGGCGGCGACCTACTCTCCCACACAGCTACCCGTGCAGTACCATCGGCCCTGAGGGGCTTAACTTCCGTGTTCGGGATGGGAACGGGTGTGACCCCCTCGGCATAGCCACCGAGAAACTTGTCCGGCTTCGGCTTTTGGTCATCTGCGGCGTTGCCTTCGTCACATCTCGCTCAACGTAGCGCTGTTTATGCCCAGCGGGGTACTACGTCTCGCAATCTGTTCCTTGACTGCCTTGCATCTGAACCAAAATCCTGTGCCTTGGTATTTCCTGGCAATTGCGTTGGATGGATAGTTTGTTTGGTTTTTGTATGATTTGTTTTTGATTTATATCGACCTGGGGAGGGTTGCCCCTCCCCGGGCCGTATTTCATTTTTATGGTCAAGCCTCACGGCCGATTAGTACCGGTAAGCTAAATGCATTACTGCACTTACACACCCGGCCTATCAACGTTGTGGTCTACAACGGGCCTTCAGGGGTTGTTACACCCAGGGATACCTAATCTTGAAGGAGGCTTCCCGCTTAGATGCTTTCAGCGGTTATCCTTTCCGTACGTGGCTACCCAGCGACTGCGCCTGGCGGCACAACTGGAACACTAGCGGTACGTCCATCCCGGTCCTCTCGTACTAAGG
>JANNLB010000156.1:0-4550 GCA_031396605.1 Geobacter sp.
ACAGTTTCGGTGACGACTCTGTCATGAAACCAGATCCGCAGGGAACATACAGGATCTGCGAGGTCTGCCATACCCAGACCTCCGGGAGGATTGGTTGGGATGATGTGACTCAGCAACCGATTCTTGGGCCGATACACAGAATCTTCCAAACGGAGCCAGGCAATCACTCAGATGGTCAGGACTGCACCGTCTGTCATAAACACGACAACGGGTTTGCTGCAGGACCTTGGCAACCCTGACTTTGAGCTTATCCTTCAAGGAGACTTAGAGGAACATTGCAGCCTAATTATAAAATGAGCATTTTTTAGCTGGTCGCAGTACAAATTGCACGTTGACTCATTGAAAAGAATCTAATCCCTGATAGTATTCAAATATAGCGTTTCATTATTGGAAATAGTGATACGCGCAAATTAACGTCGAGGAGGATTTTATGCGGAAATTCGTTTTGGTATGTATTACATCTTCTCTGCTTTCAGCAGGTTCTATTGTTGCAGCGGAACACCCGGTGGCGCCTAACGGAATTGCCATCTATCCTGACTACATGGCATGGAAGGTCATCGCTCCCTCCTACCGGGAAGACAAGGGCCATATCCGCATCATCACCGGCAACGAGATCGCTGTCGAGGCCCTGCGTGCCGGCAAAAAGCCGCTCCCCGATGGAAGCGTGCTGGCCAAGGCAGCCTGGATAGCCGAGAAACATCCCACCTTCCCGGCAGCTACTGAACCGGGTGCATTCGTGCAAGTCGAGTTTATGGTGAAGGATGCAAAGAAGTACAAAGATACCGGCGGTTGGGGATTTGCCCGTTTCGTGGGAAATGAACTGAAACCTTACGGCAAGGACGCCAACTTTGTCGTCGAGTGCTTCGGTTGCCATATACCGGTTGCTAAAAACGATTATCTCTTTACCAAAATCGTTAAGACACCCTGAAAGTGCTGGACAAACCAGCCCTGCCTACGACACCCGGCTTTTTGAAGAGTCTTCAACCGGACAAGGCGCTTGAGGACGACATTAGGGACCCGGCAGATACCAAATACCATTTATTGCATCGCCACAGAACAACTCCGTAGGAGCGGCATCTTGCCGCGAATGCTGCAACGGCCAGCATTGTTGAATGTTGCAGCAATCGCGTTTTGGAAAACGCTCCTACTGATAAAACGGTATATCAATAATTCCCAAGTCCCTTTTATTATCGCCTATGAGATGAATGGACAGGAATTGCCCATGTTAAATGGGTTTCCTGTATGTCTGGTGGTACCGGGATGGTATGTCACCTACTGGTCGCGCGACATGGGGTATCATGAAAAATCTGCTCGACTACCGGTTCCTCATCCCGATTGTGCTGTTGCTTGGCTTTGCGCCATTTTATCCCCAGCCGCATATCGTGGAAAAACTCGGAATGCTGCTGGCCGGTACACTGAAAAAGCCGATCGATATATTTGATCTGATTTGGCACGCCTGGCCCTTTGTGTTGCTTGCATACCGGGTATTCCGAGACATCAGACATCAAACAGGGTGATTGCAACGTGCGCAAAGGTACTTCCGGAAAAAGGAGACGAAATGCAGCCACAGGAACTGCTGAAGCGAATAAAATCAAAACAGCCACCTGCAATCCTCGATGTCCGGAGCGGCATCGAGTTCCGGAATGGGCACATACCCGGCGCAATCCATGCCCCGACCTGGAAAATATTGTTGCGGCTGGCGCGCATCCCTTCAGACAAAAATACCGAGCTGGTGGTGACCTGCGAACATGGTCCTCGTGCCCAAGTATCAAAGCTCCGCAATGCAAGAAGGGCAACCCGAACGGGTTGCCCTTCTTGCATCTGTCCATTGCACGGCCAGCCGGATAACACCGGCTGGCCGCAGGTATCAAACTCAATTATTGTTGGGTGCTCAGGCTTCTCCCGAAGTTGTCTACCCCTTGGATGTTCAGGCCGCGGCCGGTGATGGTGATGGGGGTCCCGGTTGAGGTCTGGGGCAGGATCGTCAGGGTCGTACTGGTCGCCGTCAGGGCGGGATCCACATTCACCTCTGCGCTGCCTTGAGGCCCTCTCAGGTACGCGCCAACGAAACTGATCTGGAGACCGGCGGGCATGGTCCAGGAGACGGTGAGGCTGCCGCCGGTAAAGGCTCCCAAAGCGGTCGGGGACGGCGCGGTGATGATCGGGAAGGAGGCGGTGGTGAGCTCACTCAGTTTATAGGGCCGCTTCCTGATGGTCTCCGTGTAGGTGGCCATGATGACATTGCCGGCATCCCGCAGCTCAAAGGTGTAGATCGCGCCGGTGTCGGGGATGGCGCCGACCGTGGCGTCGTCCATCGAGACGAAACTATTACCTGGATTGAAGGGGGGCTGTTGGATACTGAACCCGAAACGATTAGAGGCAATATTCTTGATCAGAGTGACCCCGCCGACGGGTAGCCCCGGTCCCTTGACGATGGCCGTGTTGATCCCCCTGGCGCCCCGGTCCTCAATATTCAGCCAGAAACCGGTCTGAATCTGCGGGGTGGCGCTCCCCGCGTTGGTATTGAGTTGCGATTGCACTTCGATCTCGGTTTGGGCGATGCGCTGGCTTCCCTGCATCAGCCAGACGTTGTTCTTCCTGACTATCTTCCACTTAACGATTTCGTTACCCTGGGTCTGACCCTGCAAGAGCGGAACAAACGTTACCTCGGCGGCGCCGGCGACCGGGTCGAGGGAGACGACGGTGATGGCGGCGAACTTGAGGCCGATGATGATGGGATCGGTGGTTATATCGCCGAGGAAGGCGGCGAGATTTTCACCGTCGTCCATGAAGGTCGCCTGGTCGAAGAGAGCCAGCAACTGGGCATTATCGGCTCTGGGCAGGCTGGTGGCCATGAGGGCGGAGAAATCGTCGAAACCCTTGAGGATGCCCTGGAGGTCGGTGAGACCGCCGGCCACGCCGCTCGCATCCTGGGTGGTGAAGGCGCTCGTGTCGGCCCTGCTCTTCAGGTCATCGCTGATCGCCGCGTTGTTGATGATGTTCTTGATCTCGGCGGTCTTGGTGGTGGGATCGACCGTCACCTTCAACACGTCGAGCACGCCGTCCAGCCCCTGGTGGTCGGCGCTGAAGGCGGTGCGCAGCAGGTCGATGCTATCGCCGAGTCCCACGGCCGTCAGGATCGGCTGGAGTTTCGCCTTCAGCGCAGTCTGGGCGGCGTCGAGATCGGCCTTGGTCAGGGCGGCATAGGTGTTGTTGTTGTAGAAGTTGGCGGCGATGTCACCGGCGATGTTGGCGACGATCAGGTCGGTGAAGGGGGTGATGTTGACGGTCCCCCCCACGTCGGCCTGGGTGGCGGCGGAGTAGAGATGATATTCCCTGCCACCCACGTTGCCGTCGGCCCGCATGGCGAAGGGGGCGGTCATATCGCTCACGTCGACAGTGTACTTGCCGTCCGCGAGGATGGTCACGGTCTTCTCTTTCCTGGTCGGCGAGCTGCTGTCTTTGATGGTGACGCTGCCGATGACCGGCGCCCCGGCGGCGGCGGTGCCGGAGAGAGTGGTCACAGCCGGGGTCGGTGTAGGTGTGGGTGTTGGTGTTGTGTCGCTGCTACCACCGCCGCACCCCGAGATCCCCAGGGCGCTCAGGACTAATGTAGTGAATAGAATCATTTTCCATAACTGCTGTTTCATGATATTCTCCTTTTTCTTTGTTTTTCGCTTCCCACTAGGGAAAGTGTGATGAAAGATTCAAGACGGGAGGAGTGCGAAGAGGGCCTTGCCGAACAGAATAAACAGCAGGATAGATCACTTTGTTCTCCGTTTATTGTCATTGGCAGAACGGCGTTACGGCATTTATATCTGATTGATTGCTGTCTTTGTGGATGTATATACTATTCAGCAAATAAAATATACTATAAACGCGTTATAAAATAAACCCTACGAAAGTAGGATTTTGATCATGGCCATTTCCGCAAGAGACTACAGGAAGATACTTGAAATCATCGATATCATCTATTCGGTCCCGGACAGAAGCGCCATGTTCCGGGCAGTCTGCGAAAAATTACAGAAATTTATCGGCATCTACAGTGCCATTTTTGCCCCAACCGACCCCAAAACCGGGGAGTACTACTTCAACGGCTATGAGGTTTTCAATAATTCTGAAGGGGCAATGGTCCTGTATCTCGACCACTACGTAACACTCGACCCCTTCATTACCTGCGAGTGGTATAAAAACGCAAACAGGGTAGCGCGAAACACCGATCTCGTGCCGGAGCGGAGCCTGATAAGGAGCGAGTTTGCCTGCGATTTCCTCCTGCCGCTACCCGTTGTGACTTCTATTCTTTCCCGCCCTGTTGCGCCCCTTCTGAACCCGTGTTCAGACTTATCCTGAGTCACAAGTAGAATGGCATAGCTTACAGACCGATTGCGGACATTAACCCGAAAATGTGAATTGATGCGAACAAAAAGAGGAAGCCCGCAACCGGTCAAGTGGTTGCGGGCTTTCTAATTGTTCACCATATTCTCCGGCTGGCAGCGATTCTTCAGCCGACGTCGCGGGCGGAATGCCGGAGTGCAGTTACAGGCTCTTCA
>JANNLB010000162.1:0-11420 GCA_031396605.1 Geobacter sp.
TCCCCGACGTGCGGACGGCCGGCGACTGCACGATGCTGAACACCCAGCAGCCGGTGAATCGTGCTGACTCCGGTCGGCAGGCTGCCTCTGATTTCATCCGGCAGAGCAAGGCTGTCGGCAGCATGCATGATCGACTGGTGGAGGCGCAGGGCGGCCTTGCCGGTCGGTGCCGCCAACGCGATCTCCGGTCGACCATCCCCCGCCACATCGAGCAGCAGCGCCAGGATACGCGCCACGGTGGCGGTTTTGCCGGTGCCGGGCCCGCCGGAAATGACACAGAAGCGGTGGGTCAGCGCCATCCGGGCCGCCGAGCGCTGCAGATCGTCGTCGCCGTCCGCTGGGGGAAAATAGCGGGCCAGGGCGTCATCGAGCCGTTTTTCATTTATATCCAGCGACCGGCTGCGTGACAGGATGCCCGCTGCGACCTGCTGTTCATAACGCCAGCAGCGATGAAGGTACAGCCTGCCGGCCTGATCCAGCACCAGCGGGGTATATGCCCCCGGAGCGCCGACGGTGTCACAGGGTTTCAGAGCCTCACGCCAGGTGCGGATGTCGGAGGGGGGCGGCTTTCGCGGCATCTGCAGAAGCGGAAGTGCGGCAGCATCGGGCGTATCGGAAAGATTGAAGCACGAGTGACCGCGCCCGGCAGCATGGCTGGCCAGGGCCGCTCCCCACCAGAGTTCGTTACCGGGATGCGGGTCGATGCGGACGATAAAATCGGCAAAGTGAGTGTCGAGAGAGGAAAGTTTGATTGATTCAGTCATAGAAAAGTGTCCCGTTTATCCGGCAGCAGCCAGGGTTATCCAGGCCGTGGCGACATATCGTACCAGTTTTCCGGATGCAACCAGGAGAGTAAACAGGCCGAAATTGACCCGCAGTATCCCCCCCACCAGACAGATTGGATCTCCCACAATCGGCAGCCATGAAAAAAACAGCGAGCAGGAACCGTAGCGGGAATAATATTGTTGAGCCCGCTCCTGCTGTTCCGGGGAAACCCGCAGCACCTTCCCGATCAGCCAGCTCCCTCCGCCTATTCCGATCAGATACGTGACAACGGCTCCCAGGTAATTGCCGATGGTAGCGATGGCCACCGTTGTCAGCGGGTCGTAGCCGCCGGCCAGCATCATTACCAGCAGCCACTCCGACCCAAGCGGGAGAAGTGTCGAAGCCAGAAAGCTCATGAAAAACAGTGAGACATAGCCGGGCTGGTTGAGCCAGTCATGCAGCATGACAGTATATGTCAGAAATTGGTTGTCAAAATGGCTCAAATCGCTACAATGTCTCCCTGAAACCCCAGGATCTAGTAACACATAATATCTAAAACTAACCCCCCTCAATCCCCCTTCAGGCCCCAGAGGGTCCTTACCTAAGGGGGGAAGCTGTGAAGTCTCCCCCTAAGTAAGGGGAGATTTAGAGGGGTTAGCTGCTGTCATTGTAGCGATAAATTCAGATTCGGCAAGGGGGAACCATGCAGAAAGGAAAACCGGCGAGAAAATATTCCCAGGCGGGACGTTTGCATTCGATCATCCGGCTGCTGGAAACCAGGCGCGGCCTGACACTGGACGAACTGGCAGAGGAGTGTGATGTCGATCGTCGCACCATTCACCGCGACCTGAACGCGGTTGAGCAGGCCGGTTACTCATTGACGACGGAGTGGAGCGAAGGGAAAAAGGTCTATCGTTTTCTGACCAGATCACGCAACCTTCCTCCGATCACCTTTACCCTTCCTCAGCTGATGTCACTCTACCTGTTGCGCTCACTGGGAGCCCATCTGGCCGGCACACCGTTTCAAGCCGAGATTGACGAACTGTTCAAAAGTATTCATTCTGTGCTTCCCGATCGCCATGCCGCGCATTTGGAGCGGATTGCTCGGGTTTCGCTGCCGCTGCTGCACGGCGCGCGTGATTACTCTCCGTCGGCCCCCTTTGTCGCCGACCTGCAGAAGGCGCTGCTGCAGCAGTACCGCATCAGGCTGAAATATGCCAAGAAGGGCAAAGACGAAATTGATGACTATGAGGTCGATCCCTATACCCTGGTCTTCCACAAGGGAGGAATTTATCTGCTGGGGAATGCTCACAACCGTTCCGGCATGCGCCTTTTCGCCCTGGAACGCATCCGGGGGGTAGAGGTCACTCGCCAGCGTTTCGAGATACCGGACAGCTACCAGCCCGAAGCCCATTTCAGCAGTGCCTTCGGTCTGGTGAGCGACACTCCGATGAAGGTTCGAGTCCGTTTTTCCACCGAGATCGCCCACTCAGTCAGGGACCGGATCTGGATGCCGGCGCAGAAGATCAGCACAGACCCTGAAGGTCGGGTGATTGTCCAATTTGAGGCGGCGGGTCAGATGGAGCTGGTTTCGTGGATTCTCTCCTACGGCATCCATGCCGAAGTGCTTGAACCGTCAGAGTTGCGCAAGGAGATCAAGCGCCAGGTCAAAGAGATGCGCGAGTTCTATCGCGGCAAGGAGAAGAAGGGCGAAAAGCTGTTGAAGCAGGGATCATAGATAAGTACGTTCAATTTTCACCTTTTAAAAACGGGATTCAATATGTCAACTGACCGCACACTCAACACCATACTAATCGCCCGCATTGCGGAACAGGGGCGCATCACCTTTGCCGACTTCATGGCGGCCTGTCTCTACGAACCGGGGCTTGGCTACTATACCTCTCCGGGGCGCAAAGTCGGCGCCGAGGGTGATTTCTATACCAGCATCACCGTGCATGCCGCCTTCGGACGAGTGATCGCCCGCGAGATCGCCCAGATGTGGCGCAGCATGGGGACACCCGCCGGTTTTACCCTGGTGGAGTGCGGCGCCGGCAATGGCCGTCTGGCGTGCGACATCATGGATTTTCTGGCGGAGCGCGAGCCGGAGATGTACAGCGGTCTGCGTCTGGTACTTGTAGAGCAGGAGCCGTCTCTCGAATCGGCGCAGCGCGAAATGCTGGCCTCTCATATAGACCGGCTCGGCTGGCGTTCGCCGGATGAATTTGCTTCAGGGAATTTCACCTTCAGCGGCTGCCTCTACTCCAATGAACTGATAGATGCCCTGCCAACCCATCGGGTAGTAATGACTTCCGACGGCCTGAAAGAACTGTATGTAACCTTCACGGATGGCGGGTTTGCCGAAGAGGTCGGGGAACCATCCACTCCGGAAATAGAAGCATATCTGAAGCGGATTGATGTGAAGCTGCATCCTGGCCAGCAGGCCGAAGTCAACCTGAACGCCCCGAAGTGGCTGGCAGCGGTATCGAAAGCGCTCAAGCAGGGTTTCATTCTGACGATTGATTACGGATATCCAGCCCCTGAACTCTACACTCCCCGCCGCAAGCTGGGAACTCTGCTCTGCTATTACCGCCACCAGACCGAGGAAAATCCCTACCTTCGCCCGGGGCTGCAGGACATTACGTCCCACGTTGATTTCACTACACTGATGAAGTGCGGAGAAGAGCTCGAACTGCTGAACGTCTGGTTTGGGGAGCAATACCGCTTCCTCCTCTCAGCAGGCATCGTCGAGGAGATTGAGGAGATCGAACATTCAGCCGTATCTGAAGAGGAAAAGCTGCGGCTCCGCCTGACCCTCAAGAAGCTGATCCTCCCTGAAGGGGGGATGGGGGACACCTTCAAGATACTGATTCAGTCCCGGGGTGTAACTGCTCCCCGGCTGCTCTGCCAGCGCAGGATCGGAGGATGAATGCCGGCGCTCACGTCTGCTGAAATCCGCGCGATAGTGTTCGACCTGGACGGCACCCTGTATGCCTGCGACCGCTATGCCGCCGAGATTCAGGATGCCTCCGCTGCGTACATCGCCGGTCTCAAACGTATCAGTCAAGCGGAAGCGGTGCAGCTGATGGGCGCCACCCGGCTGAAGCTTGCGGAAGAGAGTGGTACGGCTCAGACCATCTCCGCGGTCTGTACATATCTGGGGGGAAGCGTACAGGAACTGCATCGATTCTTTGAGGGCAACCTGCGACCGGAAGCCTCTCTCGTTCGGGACGAGAGGGTAATCCGGCTGATGGAGCGCCTTGCAGAGAGGTTTTCTCTCTACATATACACGAACAACAGTCGTATCCTGACGGCACGCATCATGAATTATCTGGGGCTGGATGGAATTGTATGTGACATCTATACAATTGATGACACCTGGCGTGGCAAACCGGATGAGGGGATGGTGAAGAGGGTACTGAAGGAGATCGGACGTTCTCCGGATGAGGCGCTGTTCGTCGGAGATCGCTACGATGTAGACCTGCGCGTGCCGGAACAGCTTGGCTGTCCCGTGTATCTGAGCCAGAGTCTGGAGCAGCTGTTGCGGCTGGAAGGGTTGCTTACTTCGCCTTCTCTCGCAGATAAGCCAGCAGTTCCTGCAGGTCTTCCGGAGGCTCCGTCGTAAACTCGATATATTCACCACTCGACGGATGAATGAAGCCAAGACAACGTGCGTGCAGAGCCTGGCGGCCAAGATGGTTGATCATGCCGCGCAGTTTGGTGTCGGGGATATTATTGCAGCGCCCGCCATCCGGGTAGAGCGGATCCCCCAGCAGCGGGAAACCGGCTTCGGTCAGATGTACCCGGATCTGGTGTGTCCGGCCGGTCTCCAGCCTCAGTTCCACCAGTGAAATCCTGCCGTAGCGTTCCTTCACCTTCCAGCGGGTAACCGCATGTTTTCCGTTTTTGGCGGTGCCGGACAAACGGAGCCGCTCGGTCGGATGGCGTCCGATGATCCCTTCGATTTTGCCGGTATCCTCCGGTGGTGATCCATAAATCAGCGCCTGATAGATGCGTTTGACCGTGTGGGCGCTGAACTGTTCCGAAAGCGCTTGATGAGCACGGTCGTGCTTTGCCGCCACCAGCACACCGGAGGTCCCCTTGTCGAGGCGGTGAACGATCCCGGGGCGCAACTCGCCGCCAATACCTGCCAGATCGCTGCAATGGGCAAGCAGGGCGTTGACCAGAGTGCCGCTGGTGTTGCCGGCTCCGGGGTGTACCACCATTCCGGCCGCCTTGTTGATCACGATCAGATCGCTGTCCTCATACAGCACCTCCAGCGGGATCGCCTCGGCCAACGGCTGTGCCGGCAGTGGCGGCGGGATGTCGATCTCGATCTGCTCCCCCCCCTTCAGTTTCAGTGAAGTGCGCACCTGCTTGCCATCGACCAGGACACTGCCGGTTTCGATCAGTCTCTGAACCATCGCGCGGGATTCGCCCCCCATCTCGCGGCTCAGAAAAAGATCAATTCTGATCGGTTCGTTTTCAGGGGAAAATGTGAGTGATATGTGATTCATGGGAAACCTCTAAACAGCAAAGGCGCACCGGTAAAGGCGCGCCTTGCAGAAATAATTAGTATGAACTTTCGTTACCAGATGGAAGATTCTATTTTCCCTGCCCGCTTTATCAGGACATCGACGACAGCAATCTCGTAGATCAGTTCCGGATTGATCTCAGTAGATACCCGGGAGAGCATGTGCTGACGACCCTCTTCGATCTCTTCCTTGAGCACGTCAAAAATATCGTCATTTTTGATGCCGCTCTCGACCTTTTCCTTGTTGTACATGGCCACATCGGAGAGAATGGCTCTGGCCAGCCGTTTTGCCTGATCCGGATTATCTATCATGTTCATGGTTGATGTTCCTCATGTAGGGGCGTATTGCATACGCCCTGGTAGCAATGACAACCGTTTCGGTTATTGCAGCAAGGGCGCAAGTATTGCGTCCTTGTGAAATGTTTATCAAGGTCGCATTCTAGCACTATTTTACGCGTAATGCAAAGTAGATGCTTGCATCACCGCGACGAACGAGAATTGTCATGTTCCCGCCACGGTTCGACTGCTGGATGACACGGGCATACTCGGCAATGTTGGCAGTCCTTTTGCGGTTAACCGAGACAATCACGTCCCCCCGTTTAATGCCCGCTTCAGCTGCGGCACCGCCTCGCACCGCATCTACGACGGCAACTCCGTCACCCTGTTCACTGTTTTCGACAATCAGGCCGAGCAGATCTGCTTCACCCTCCTGCTGCCGACCGCCGCGTTCCAGACGCTGCCGTTGTTTAGGTGCGGCATCGGCACTTGCCAGAGTTATGCTCAGTTCAAGCTTTTTGCCGTCGCGGAAAACGGAAATTTTCGCAACCTTGCCTATGCCCGCTTCGGCAACCAGTCGCTGGAGGTGAGACGGATCCTTTACCTCGCTGCCGTTCAGACCGGTGATGATATCCCCCTGCCTGACGCCGGCCTTCTCTGCAGGCCCCCCCTTGATAACGTCGTTAACCAGGGCCCCTTTGGTCTGCTTCAACCCGAATGACTGTGCCAGTTCGTCTGTTACCGGCTGAATCGTGACCCCCATGTAGCCGCGGCTCACGTTCCCTTTCTGAATCAACTGGGAGAAAACCGGCTTGGCCATATTGATCGGAATGGCAAACCCGATACCCTGCCCGGCTGCCACGATGGCGGTGTTTATGCCGATTACCTCTCCATAGACGTTCAGAAGCGGCCCCCCCGAGTTGCCGGGGTTGATGGAGGCATCCGTCTGGATAAAATTCTCGTAAGTTTCAATACCCATGTTGGAGCGACCGGTTGCTGATATGACACCGACCGTCATGGTACGGTCCAGGCCGAACGGGTTTCCGATGGCAATCGCCCACTGTCCGACCTCAAGCTTGTCGGAATCACCCAATACCGCGGCCGGAAGGTCAGCCGCACTGATCTTGATTACGGCGATGTCGGTTTTCTGGTCGCCGCCGACTACTTTGGCGTCATACACCTTGTCGTTGGAGAGTTTGACCTGAATGCTTTCGGCATCGCGCACGACATGGTCATTGGTTACGATGTAACCATCCTTGCTGATCAGAATACCTGAGCCGAGACTTCTGTCCCGTCGGGTCTGCGGCCCTCCGAAAAAATCCTCGAAAAGCGGGTTGGCTTCAAAAAAAGGCTGAATGGCCTTTTTTCGACTGACCGTCGAGATATTGACAACGGACGGGGTCACCTTTTTCGATACATTGCTGAATGCCCGCTGAGTGGAGAGGATATCGGTCGGCACATCCTTGACCGGGGCTTCCGCCTCGCCCCCCTTGCGATTCGATTCAAGAAACAGCGGAGCTTCGTTTTTACCGCTGCAGCCGCAGATTGTGGCTGTAATCATCAATACAGCCAGGAGCAGGCAGGAGATGCGTGACGTAGGATTCATTATGAGCGGCGCCTGTATCGGTGTGGGATGAGTTAACCTGCCGAAACAGTAGTTAAAATTTCCCGGCGTGTCAAGGAATTCAGGCTGAGAGCACCTTGCGTTCTATCCAGCATAATTATGTTATTGAAACGTCGCTCCGTTTGTGCAAAAGTATCCATATCAAGCAAACAATTGGCGGGAGTGAATATGCCGACAGACATCAAAGCCCAGATAAAGGAATTTCGTATCGGCGAGAAGATCAGAGGCCTCCGCCAGCAGAAGCGACTGACACTTCAGGAACTGTCTGAACTGACGACCCTTTCCAAACCACTGTTGTCGCAGATCGAAAACCAACAGGTCATTCCGCCTCTGGCTACCCTGCTCAAGATCGCCAGGGGGCTCAAGGTTGATATCCATTTTTTCTTTGCCGACGCCGGTAATAGCCAAAAGTATGTGTTGACGAGACGCGAGGATGTCCGGGAGGATGAAAAAGTACCACGCTCATCTTCGAATGAAGTGGTCAGGCCTTACACGTATCACTCGCTGGCCCAGGGGCTCCGGCACAAACATATGGAGCCGTTTCTGGTCGAGTTCGAAAACAAGGAGTGGGATGACGCACTCTTCTTCAAGCATGAGGGTGACGAAGAATTTATTTACATCACGGCGGGGGAGCTGGATTTTCACTACAACAGTGAAGTACTCCGGATGCGGACCGGTGACAGCATCTATTACGACTCCAGCCAGCCGCACGGCTGGGTAGCTGTCGGCGACGGAAATGCCAGGGCGGTAGCGGTCATGTACACGAAGGAATAATCCGACCACCCCGAGCAATTCTTAGATTGTTCAGGCACAAACAAAAACGCCGTGAAACCCCGGAATATAAGGTTTTACGGCGTTTTTTTGAAAAATGGAGAGCGTCTCCTTTGAGATGCCCCAGGTTTTCCACACCGGGAATGTTTAGAAGTAGAGCCAGCACCGATTGGTGCCCAAAGTTCGACGCGTTGCTCCGGGAATGTTTAAAAGTTGACCCTCAAGGATTCCTCTGACCCCTGAGAGTCATTGGTTCGCCTCTGCCAATCTCTGTCCTGTCCCACCACCTGCCGGAGGCTTGTTTTGTAGCCGCGTCGGTAAAATGGTACTGGTAGACCACCAACTGTATGTAGTCGGGCGGCTCATCGCGGCTTACTCCCTTCTGATCCGGCATGAACCGCTGGAACAGCCACTGCGCCGTTTCGGCAGGTAGCCGCGAATACCTGCAAATATACGGTAACAGAGCCTGGCTAGCGGATTGATCAGTGGCAGCATAATCAGCTTGCCGCACAAACCAAGGAGGGTAGAGGCTGGGAAAGCCTGCCAAATGGCCCAGAATGCCTCCACGCCGCGAAAAACTCTTCTTTTCTGGTCGATCGAATGCATCTGGTACATGAACTCCGTCAGGGCGATTCCGAAAGGAGCCGGATCGAATCCAGGCGCACTGACGTCCACCAGGATCAAACGGCCGTCGCGATCCTTGCACCCATAACGTTCGACCTCCGTCGCGCAGACCGAACAGGAACCGTCGTAGAAAACCTGTAACGGAAAATCAGGTGTGGTCAGCATGGAGTCTCCCCCTTTCTTCCTGAAACAATAATACCATAAACAGCGTCTCGGATGCTTGGATCTGGAATTGGAATAAGCACTTTTTGGACGGAAACGGGTTCGGTTTCACCGAATTTGTACTTGTGCTATAATCAATAAAAGGGAGGTGTTTATCATGTTGGATGCAAAAATGACTTCCGAAGCCGGAATGAAAGAGGTCGGTGCCTGCGACGTCCGGATATGGAGCAAGGATTGCGAGCGCTCGACATACTTGGACAGCGGTGACAAGTATCTATGCGATGTCTGCGAAACGATTCCGGAACTGAATCATGAGGTTCGTCGGGCGGCGATGCCGTATGTCAGCGGCGATTACGACAAACTGAGCTGATATGCGCTACTCACCACTTCTGACAGATTTATACGAACTGACCATGCTGGCCGGTTACCTGGAGGAAGGCATGGCTGAGAAGCCGGCCGTGTTTGATCTTTATTTTCGTACCAACCCGTTTGAAGGTGGGTATGCGGTCTTTGCCGGTTTGGAGCCGGCCTTGGACTGTCTTGAGGAATTGCGCTTTTCAGAGGAGGAGTTGGAGTTCTTGGTGGGGTTGGATCTGTTCAAGCCTCGCTTCATTGAATTTCTCCGTGGATTCAGGTTCCGTGGCAGGGTGACGGCGCCGCCGGAAGGTACACTGGTATTTGCCAACGAGCCGTTGCTAACCGTGGAAGGTAATCTGATGGAGGCACAGTTCGTCGAGACGATGCTGCTGAATATCATCAATTTTCAGACTCTGACTGCTACAAAAGCAGCCCGTATCTGCCGCGCCGCCGACGGAGCCGAGGTAGTCGAGTTCGGTTTGCGCAGGGCGCAGGGGCCTGATGGCGGGCTGTCAGCCTCACGGGCGGCCTGTGTGGGAGGGTGTAAAGGCACCAGCAATGTGCTGGCCGGCAAGCTGTTCGGTCTGCCGGTGCGCGGAACCCAGGCCCACAGCTGGGTTCAAGCGTTCCCCGATGAACTGATTGCCTTCCGGGCGTATGCCGACGCGTTTCCGGAGAGTACCATCCTGCTGGTGGATACATACGACACCTTGAGAAGCGGCGTCCCGAACGCAATCACCGTTGCACGGGAGCTACGCGAACGCGGACACGAATTACGCGGCATTCGCATCGATTCAGGAGATTTGGCCTATCAATCACGCGAAGCAAGGCGGATGCTTAATGAGACCGGCTTCAGCGGGGTGAGAATCATTGTGTCCAATGACATGGATGAATACGTGGTAGAGTCGGTACATAGCGAAGGCGGGGTGGTCGATGTATACGGCATCGGCACGAGACTGGTGACCTGTGCCGGTACGGGAGGCGGAGCGCTTGATGGGGTTTACAAACTGGTCGAAATCGACGGAGAGCCCAAACTGAAGGTGACCGGCGATATTGCCAAGTCAACCCTGCCGGGGAGAAAAGAGCTTTTCAGGCTCGTGAAACCGGATGGCGGCTTCATCCAGGATGTGGTCTGTCTCGATAACGACGTGATCGGCGGCGGGGATACGGTTTTCGATCCGGTAAATCCGCTGCGGCGTACTACTCTCCCTGCCGATGCCCGTCTGACGAAGCTTCGAGGAGTGGTGATGGAAGCCGGACGTCGTACGGTCGACAGAGAATCGTTGGAAATAATGGCCGAACGATGCAAAAGAGAGCTGAACAGTCTCCCGAGTGGGTGCTTGCGGTTAATCAACCCTCACCGCTACAAGGTATCCATTTCAAATTCCTTGAACAGCCTCAGGGGGGAGTTAATAGAAAGGGCTGGAAAAAGGCGCCATGATTATGGAAAAGGATGCTGCATTGCTGCTGGTTGATGTACAGAACGACTTCTGCCCCGGCGGCGCCCTCCCTGTGAAGGATGGTGACAAGGTTGTTGTGCCGCTCAACCGGGTTGCCTCATGTTTTGAGGCAGCAGGACTGGCTGTGGTGGCCAGTCGTGACTGGCACCCGGAAGTGACTGGTCATTTCAGGGAATACGGTGGCGCCTGGCCTCCCCATTGTGTTCAGGGCAGTCCCGGAGCCGCATTTCATCCCGCTTTGCATTTACCGGGCGCAACGGTGGTTATCTCCAAGGGTATCAGTCCGGATTCGGATTCCTATTCGGCTTTCGACGGTCGATCGGAGGAGGGAATGTCACTCGATGAAACCTTGTCTGCCCTGGGTATAAGAAGGCTATATGTCGGAGGTCTGGCCACTGACTATTGTGTTCGCTCATCGGTACTGGATGCATTGAGTGCGGGCTATGAGGTTACAGTGCTGGTGGATGCGACTGCCGGTGTAGATATTAAACAAGGCGATTCAGAAAAGGCCTTGGAAGAGATGCGGTTGGCCGGTGCTTCCTTCTGCACAACAGGCGAGACAGTACGCAGGTTATTTGGGCACGGAACTTTGGACCATATTCAGACTCATCCTCCTGATCTGCAAGCCTGTTAGTACCATCCCGGTGACCAGGCTGGTTAACATGAGATTGCTGATGACAAAGATGAAGGGTGTCAAGAGCAGCCGCACCAGCAGCCTGAGCGTTTCGTGCTGTGCAATGAAACCTGCAACAGGTGGGCTGAGGCGATAGTAAAGGGCCACAAAGGCCCTACCTGGTGCGTTGGTTAGCAGCCAGGTGTCACGGAAGTCCCGCAGGATCTGTACCTGTGG
>JANNLB010000169.1:0-5345 GCA_031396605.1 Geobacter sp.
AAGAAGGTTACCAACTACGAGCTCACCGCACGCGCCAGAGACGGCAAGGAAACGGTGGTCTCCTTCAACGCTACCACCTTCTACGACCGGGACAGGAAGCTGCAGGGGGTGTTCGCCGCTGCGCGCGACATCACCGAACGCAAACGCCTGGATCAGCTGCTGCAGGGAAAGAACGTCGAACTGGAGAACGCCAGGTCTGTGGCGGAAAAATCCAACCTCGCGAAATCAGACTTCCTGGCCAACATGAGCCATGAACTGCGCACCCCGCTCAACTCGGTAATCGGTTTTTCCGAGGTGCTGCTAGACCAGATGTTTGGCCGGATCAATGAAAAGCAGCAGGAATATGTAAACAACATCCTTACCAGCGGCAGACACCTGCTCTCCCTGATCAACGACATCCTCGACCTCTCCAAGGTGGAGTCGGGTAATATGGAGCTTGAGCTGAGCGTTTTTTTGTTGCGGGAATCACTGGATGCTTCAATGATGCTGCTCAGGGAAAAAGCTCTGAAAGGCGGGATAGAGCTCCACATGGATCTTGCCCCGGAGGCAGATATACAGATTGTGGCAGACCAGAGGAAACTGAAACAGATCCTGTTCAACCTGCTTTCAAATGCGGTCAAGTTCACCCCCGCGGCTGGAACTGTGAGAGTGAGCGCCGTGAAAGACGGAGATTTTATCGAAATCACCGTGGCGGACACCGGCATCGGGATCAGGGAGGAAGACATCCCCAAGCTCTTCCATCCATTCACCCAACTGGAATCGGTCTATACCAAGGGATTCGAAGGCACCGGCCTCGGCCTGGCGCTGAACAGGCAGCTGGTGGAACTGCACGGCGGCAGAATCTGGGTGAAAAGTGAAATCGGCACCGGAAGCAGGTTCAGTTTCACCATTCCGCTCACACAAGAGTTTACCATAGAGCCCTCAGCTAACCGGCCGGATACCGTCCCCGGCGGCGGCAACACCGTCCTGGTGATCGAGGACGATCCGCTGACTCTGGACACTCTGGAAAATGCCCTGCAGAGCAAAGGATATCGAGCGCTGCGGGCGAGCAGCGGGATTGAGGGTCTTGAGATGGCGCAGCGTGATACACCCGACCTGATTGTCCTTGACCTAGTGATGCCCGGCATGAGCGGCTTCGATGTCGCCGACCGGTTGCGGGACGAGATTACTGTCGCGAATGTGCCTATCCTGGTATTGACCTCAATGGACCTCTCGGCCGCCGACCGGGCGCGCCTGGCGGGAAAGATCTGGCGGATCGAGGGAAAAGGGAGCCTGTCGACCCATGAGTTTTTAAGTCTGGTAGAAAGCGCCGTCGGCGCCTTGGAATCTTCAACCACAGGAGGTAACAACGATGCCGCAAAAAATACTGATCGTTGAAGACAACGACAACAACCGTTGCCTCTTCAGGGATGTTTTGACCTTTCAAGGCTATGAGATATCGGTAGCCGCCGACGGACAGGAAGGGGTGTCTCTGGCCAGGGAACTGATGCCGGATCTGATCCTGATGGACATACAGATGCCGGGTATGGACGGCATGACCGCCAGCGGCATTCTGAAGGGGGACCAGGCGACCCGCGGGCTGAAGATAATCGCCCTGACCTCCTTTGCCATGCAGGGCGACCAGGAAAAATTCCTTGCGGCCGGATTCGACGGTTACCTCTCCAAGCCGATCAGCACGCGTGAACTGCCACTCCTGGTGAAACAATGGCTGGTGAAGGAGCAATTATGAATCAACCTGTTAAGCGAATCCTGTGCGTGGATGACGAACCTTTCAATCTCAGCTTGCTGGAGGCCATCCTCTCCCCTCAGGGATATGATGTGGTATCGGCGGTGAATGGCCCGGAAGCACTTGAGAAGATCGCAGCGGAGCGGATCGACATCTGCCTTTTGGATGTGAAGATGCCGGACATGGATGGTTTCGAGATCTGCCGCCGGATCAAATCCGATGAACTTCATCGAAATATCCCGGTAGTGATGATTACAGCCTTCTCGGACACGGATAACCGCATCCGGGGGATCGAGGCCGGAGCCGAAGATTTTATCTCCAACCCATTCAACAGCTCCGAGGTGCTGGCAAGGATAAAGATGCTTCTGCATGTCAAGTCGCTGAATGACCGGCTCCAGTCAGCCTACCATAACATAGCCAAGCTGAGCGCTTTTGGCGAACAGATCATCACCAATTTTGATCCGGCTACGTTCGATTTTCTGGAAAATGTCGACAGCATTGTGCATCAGATCATCAGAAGGAGAGTCGATCAAATTGATAGCCCGGAGATCGTAGTCATCGGTATGATTGATCCGGGAGGTGTCTGTCAGTGGTTACGCTATGATTCCATAGGGGTGGAAATCAATAGAAGTACCCCCGGAATGAATCTTGACTATAAGCTTGTCTTCTCCGCTCGCGGTAAGCCGGATGTGTGTTTTTATAATGAAGCCGACCCGGAGCAGGCTGCATCAACGCTTGTCAGAGAACTTGAAAAACAGTTGATCCCGGTTTCGAATATGGTCAGTTACTCTACCGACAGCTTCTGTCTCATCGCCCTCAACTATGGCCGCGAAGTTACCACTCACGATGCGACTGTGATAAACAGCGTTGTCATGCAGAGTCTCTTCCTGAGATCTCTCGCGTCACAGGTCAGGGACACGGAATATGCCGAGAACATTGTTGAAACGGTGCGTGAGCCTTTGGTGGTGCTGAGTTCCGACCTGAAAATCCTCACCGCCAACCAGAGCTTCTATGAGACTTTCAAAGTAACGTCCGAGGAAACAATCGGAAATTTCATCTACGACCTCGGTAACCGGCAATGGGACATTCCCAAGCTGCGGGTACTCTTCGAGGAGATCCTCCCCCTTGCAACCGTGTTCAACGGCTATGAAGTCGAGCATGTTTTTCCCGGTATCGGCCGCAAGACCATTCTGCTCAATGCCCGGCAGATTTTCCGTAAAAATATCGGCTCACACATTATCCTCCTGGCCATGGAGGACATTACCGCACGCAAGATGGCGGAGGAGCGGATCAGTGAAGTAATGCGGCAGCAGCAGGCTATTCTTGACAATATCCCCAATATTGCCTGGCTTAAAGACCGGGAGGGAAGATATGTCGCGGTAAACGACCCCTTCAGCAGGACGTTTGGCGTGGCATCCAGGGATTTGGTCGGAAAGAACGATTATGATATCTATCCGCCTGAACTTGCAGTGAAATACGAGAAAGACTTCCGGGAGGTCATGACGACCGGCATACGCACCTATTTCGAGGAGTCCATCGTTGATCTGGAGGGAAAAATTCAGCATCAGGAGAAGATCGAAACGCCCATCTTCAATGACTCCGGTGAGGTCATCGGAATCATCGGCATCGCCCATGACATTACCACCCGCAAGGAAGTAGAAGTAATGCTTCGTCACGGCAGCACTCACGATATTTTGACCGGCCTCTATAACCGGGCGTTTTTCGATGATGAGCTGGAACGGCTTGCCCATGGCAGAATGTTTCCCCTGAGCATCGTGATGGCGGATGTAAACTGTCTGAAAGCAGTCAATGATACCATGGGGCATGCAGCGGGAGATGATCTGCTTCGGTTGGCGGCCCGGATTATCCTGGAAGAATTCCGGGTCGAGGACACAGTTGCCCGTATCGGGGGAGACGAGTTTGCCGTTCTTCTTCCGGGAACGGGCAGAAACGTTGCGGAGGAAGCTGTCGGGAGGATTATGAGCTGCCCCGAAATCATCACTGGTCAGGTAAGCATTGCTTTCGGAATTGCTTCCGCAGAAAACAAAAATCAGATTGCAGAAGCTTTAAAGCTTAGCGACGAGAGGATGTATATGGACAAAACAACCAAAAAGAGGTGTTAAATGACTGCATTCATTGGACTAAATATCACAAGAATTACGATATAAAATTTTCTTGGAGGGAAAAATGACAAACAATACCGAGAAATTACCACTTAATAAGATACACGCACTCGATACCTGTTGTCTGATAGAAGAAAGGTGCGCACATATTTACCGTCATTTTGAGAAGATGTTTACTCACGATCCTCATATTAAAGCTCTGTGGCATAAGATGGCAAATGATGAAGACAACCATGCTGCTCAATTCAAATTAGCCGCACTCCATCTGGGAGATGATAATAGAGACATTGATTTTAAAGACAAAAAAATTATTGCTGTATTAGATAAACTGGATTCGATACACCGTGCTGTCGAAACAAATCAGTTGTCTTTATCAGAGGTGTTCGAAATCGCATTGGTTATTGAATTGGATTTAGCAGAGCGTCATATCGAATCGATCTTGACTTATGGGGATTATGGACTTTCAGACCTGTTTATAAAAATGGAGAAGTATGATCAAGGTCATCTGGAATTATTGCAGAGCGCTCTTGATCCATTGAGATAATGAATTGTTTGAGGGGGGCGCGTGCTGGTAATGCATACCCGTAACGACGATCTGGTGCCGGTCTCCCACGCCGAACGACTCCACGCCTGGGCCAACGAACCGAAGGAGCTGCTCGTCTTCGAACGGGGCGACCACAATACCATTATGGCGGCCAATCAGGAGGCCTGCTTCGCGGCGGTGGGAACATTCATTCAATCAATTACAAGGAGTCCCGGCAATGGCAATGACCGTTGAAATCAAGGGCAACAAGCTCTGCATCGAAATAGATCTGGAAAAACCGACGCCATCGGCGTCCGGCAAGACCCTGGTGGTCGCCAGCACTCGCGGCAATGCAGTTTCCACCGCCGAAGTTGACGGCAAACCGGTCACCATCGGGTTGAATGCCTATATCAAGCCGTAATAAAGGCAGAGGTTTATACTGGATACCCTTGACGGATGCCTTGCAAGTCAAATCGACAGAAAATAGCCCTACCAGGCCGCTGGTGTAGCGAAAGGAATGACATTCATGCAGAAGATTGAACCAGCCACTATGGATTCGGCCAACGCAATGTCGATGTTGCGGACGCTGAATATCAACCTGTTGGAGATCGGGGCTACTCATGCCCTCATGGAAGTAACCGTAGACGAACTTCACCGTAACTACCTCGGCGGAGCACATGGCGGGTTGGTTGCTACGCTTGTGGATTCAGTTTCGTTCTTTTCCCAACCGCTTCTCCCCTCCGGCAAAATATGCACAACTACCAATCTTAACGTTACGTATGTCAGGCCGTCTGCAGTGGGGGATGTTCTGACGGCACGTTCGGAATTGATACATTTGGGACGGAAGATGGCAAGTATATCTGTGACGGTGAAGAACCAGAAGGATAAACTGGTTGCGCACGGAACGGTAACGCTGATGGTGTCTTCATAAGTAACTGAAACCTACTCAAATTCAAGAAGGGAACCTTAATAT
>JANNLB010000236.1:0-2118 GCA_031396605.1 Geobacter sp.
AGGTGTAACCGGGGGTAGCGAGATGGGATTGGGCTAAAAAAACGAAGCATTTTTAGAGGCTCTATTGTTATAAAACAGATAGTTAAGTCCAATTTCGGCCGGCCGAAATTGGGGTGTAGTTGATCTTGTAAGCAAGGTTATATAGGTTAGCAAAGAAGGTGGCACCGAAATTTGTACAATGGAGACGCGACCCCTATGGATACGGCGACCTCTACAGGATACGGTGAATGCCGGGAGACAACTCATTCATAATGAAACTAACCGACTACCACGCCAAATATTACGCCCATGAGCTGACAAAGCGTTGCTCTTCCGATAGTCTGGAAAAGCTGACCGCTTCACTGGCAGACGCCCAGGTAGACCTGAATCCCCATCAGGTTGATGCAGCCCTGTTTGCGTTCAGATCCCCACTCTCTCGTGGAGCGATCCTGGCTGATGAAGTCGGTTTGGGTAAGACCATTGAGGCCGGTATTGTTCTTTCCCAGATATGGGCCGAACGGAAGCGGAAGATCCTCATAATTGTCCCGTCCAGCCTGCGCAAACAATGGAACCAGGAATTGCTGGAAAAGTTCTTCCTCCCCTCAACCCTCCTTGAATCCAAGTCATTCAATCAGCATTTGAAAAATGTAGGGGCGCTCCTAGGTGCGCCCGCATTTAATCCCTTCGAGCAGAACGAAATCATCATCACCTCCTACCAATTCGCCCGGAACAAGGCCGAACAAGTCAAGGCCGTCAAATGGGATTTGGTGGTTATTGATGAGGCTCATCGGCTTCGTAATGTCTATAAGACCTCCAACAAGATCGCCCGCACCCTCAAAGAAGCCCTTGCACACGCACCAAAGCTCCTGCTTACCGCCACCCCGTTGCAGAATTCACTGATGGAGCTGTACGGTCTCATCGGCTTCATTGACGACTACATCTTCGGCGACATCAAGAGCTATAAGAACCAGTTTGCCCGTCTGACCAACGAGATCAATTTTGATGAGTTAAAGGCCCGAATTGCGCCAATCTGCAAAAGGACATTGAGGCGTCAGGTACTCGAATACATCAAGTACACCAACCGGATTCCCATCACGCAGGAATTTGTACCGACCAAGGATGAAGCGGTACTATACGACCTGGTGTCGGAATATCTTCGTCGTGATAATCTGCAGGCGCTTCCTGCCAGCCAACGTTCATTGATGACGCTCGTATTACGCAAGTTGCTGGCTTCATCCACCTTTGCTATTGCTGGTGCATTGGATTCGATAGTGATAAGACTGAAGGCAAAGCTGAAGAATGCTACCGCAGTGTCATCCCCGAATGCTTTTATCGGGGATCCAGATTCTAAGATCTTGAAAAACGATGGATTCCCGATTACAGCCTCGGGAATGACAGAAATACCGGTTGAGGATGCACTTGCCAATGATTTTGAGACATTGGAAGAGATCAAGGATGAGTGGGAAGAAGACGAGTTTGAGGAGCAACTGACCAAAGAGGATGCTGAGGCAATCCAGCGTGAAATTATCGACCTTGAATCATTCAGAGATCTTGCCGTATCGATAACGGAGAACTCTAAAGGGAAGTCAATGATTCAGGCTCTCAAGGCCGGATTCGCCAAGGCTGAAGCGTTGGGAGCGAGCAAGAAGGCCATCATCTTTACCGAATCCCGCAGAACCCAGAACTATCTGGTCAGAGTTCTTTCCGAAACTGAGCATCAGGGCAAGATTGTCCTTTTTAATGGCTCCAATAACGACGAGCAATCCAAGCAGATTTACCGGCAGTGGTATGAACGGCATCGAGGGAGTGACCGCATCTCCGGTTCCCGCACCGCCGATATGCGTTCCGCCCTGGTGGACTACTTCAAGGAAGAAGCCCATATCATGATTGCCACCGAGGCAGCGGCGGAAGGAATCAACCTGCAATTCTGCTCACTGGTAGTCAACTACGACCTGCCATGGAATCCGCAAAGGATTGAACAGCGCATTGGCCGTTGCCACAGATACGGCCAGAAGCATGACGTGGTTGTGGTCAACTTTCTCAACAGGAGTAATGCCGCTGATCAGCGGGTCTTTGAGCTCCTGGCCGAGAAGTTTGCCCTATTCAGCGGAGTGTTCGGTGCCAGTGATGAAGTGCTGG
>JANNLB010000237.1:0-2267 GCA_031396605.1 Geobacter sp.
GCGGGTACAAATGTTGGGGAATACGCGACTATAACCCTGGTCCTCTCAGGGGTAAATCCGTCAGTGGTCGATTTCAATACAACGTCATTTGTTCCGGTGGATCTTAGTTTTAAAGATTTGACAGGACTGACTCCTCTTCTGAATTTATCGGTTTACTGAAAAAAACGAGAACGGCGGCTTCTACCTCGGATCAATCGGCGGTCCGGCTGCAGTTCTGGCTGAAGAGAACATCAAGAAGGTCGAGTGCATCGACTTCCCGGAGCTGGGAATGGAAGCGGTCTGGAAGATCGAGGTAGAGAACTTCCCGGCATTTATTCTGGTTGATGACAAGGGAACGGATTTTTTTAAACAGCTCGGGTTGTAGTAAGTTTCAAAAGGCAGCAGATTCTGCTTTGCCAAACCTACGTTGATTGAAATGTTACAAGGTAATAGGTCACGTTCGGGTGCGCAGAAAATTGACCAGATCCCAGCGTTCCCTGGGAGAGAGCTTGTCCTTGAAGGGGGGCATGCGGCCGAAACCGAAGGTGATGGCTTTGAAGATGTGGGCGTCGCTGCGCTCACGCACCTGCTCATGCTCCAGTCCGGGTGCAGGCGGCGAGAGCTTCTTGCCGACCGCTCCGGGCTCTGCCGAGGTTTGGCCATGGCACATGGCGCAGTTGATGGTGAAGAGTGCCTTGCCCTGAGCCAGCGATGCCTCGGTCGGGGTAAGCGGATTTTTAGGCTCGCTATCCTGCGAAACGACCTCCCGGCCGGTGACCGGCACGCTGCCGGCGGGTGGGGACAAAACCGGCGTCTGGTAGGGTTTGTAAGTTGGCTGCTCGTCCATCCACAACGCCGCCATCAACAGGGGGGCTGCGGCCAGAATGACCAGCTTCAATATATGTCTCATGGCGTCTCCTCTCCGATGACCCGCAGGACACCGGCCGCCCGCATGATTTCAATCGCCTGCTCTTTCTGCTCCGCGGCGGATAGGGAGGCGATCTCGCCGATGCACTCGCCCGGCTCTTCTCCCGGCTTGCATTGCACCGTCTCACCCCCGGCATGGATGGTGAGACATATGCCGATAGCACCCTCGGTGATGGCCGGATCGTAGGGGCGTTTCTTCAGTGCGGGCAGTCGCATCTCCAGGAACATACCGGCCATGGTGCCGATGATGGCAAACAGCATGGCGACCTCGAAGCTGATGATGGCGGTCGGGTAGAGGGCGATGATCGGCTTGTCGCCGGTCTGCACCGGGTAGAGCCAGGCTGTGCCGGCCGCCAGCCCGAAACCGGCAGCTGCGCCGGTCAGGCCGCCGCCCAGGGCCAGCCAGCGGAACCAGGAGCGCTGCTCGGTCCTGACCAGCACGCCGTCGGGATAAGGCACCGAGGTCAGCGAGCCGATCTGAGCTTCGGTAAACCCGGCCCTGATCAGCCCATCCACCGCCTTTGCGGCAGTCTCGATATCCCTGAAGATCCCCAGAATTTCCATGGTCTCACTCCTCTCCCGCAATGGACGGCAGCCGGGCGCGGCCCAGCGGAACCTCGGCTTTGCGGGCCTCAAGCTCGCGCACATCGGAAATCGCCATGATCGGGAAAAACTTGGCGAAGAGGGTGAAGAGCAGAGCGAAACCGGCCAGGGCGGCCAGATTGACCGATATCTCCACCCAGGAGGGGGAATAACTCCCCCAGGCAAAGGGCATGTTCTTGTGGGAGAGCGACGGCACAATGATAAGGAAACGCTCGATGAACATGCCAACATTGACCAGCAGTGACACGACCAGCATCGCACCGATAGAGCGCCGAAGCCGCTTGACGCACATGGCCGCGATCGGCAGTAGTGAGTTGCCCAACAGCATGATCAGCAGCAGGGGAGTGTATCTGCCGGACATGAAGCTGAAGACCTCCCACTCGATCGGTTCATGGGCGTACCAGGTGGTCTGGACCTCGACGAAATAGGCGTAGGACCAGAGCAGGGATATCACCAACAGCAGCTTGCCCATATTGTCGAAGTGCAGCGGAGTCAGGTACTCCTCCAGGTGGAAGGCGCGGCGGATGATGATCATCAGGGTGATCACGGCCGCTACCCCGGACAGGATAGCGCCGATCACGAAATAGGGGGGGAAGATGGTGCTGTGCCAGCCGGGGACCACGGTCACGGCGAAGTCCCAGGCCACGATGGAGTGCACCGAGACCGCCACCGGGATGATCAGGGCCGCCATCAGGGTCGAGGCCTTGTGGTAGACCGACCACTCGTGGGCTGTGCCGCGCCACCCCACGGCCAGGAGA
>JANNLB010000290.1:0-19454 GCA_031396605.1 Geobacter sp.
CGCGGCTACAAGGGGAAGATCTACCAGTCGGGCGGTTCCGCGAACGCCGACTTTCTCCGTGTTGGCGGGAAAGCTCTGGAAGGTTCGTTCATGATCGCCTCTCCCGTCCTTGCAGCGGAGCAGTTTCCCGATGGCTATCCGGGAAAAAAGGAAGCCCTGGAGTTTGTGAAAGAGTACGAAGCCAAATTCGGTACTCGAAACTTCTTCGCCTCGCTTGCGTGGAATGCGTTGAAGATCGTTGAGGCCGCCGTCCCCAAGGCCCTGAAGGTTGCCAATCCCGGCACTGAGCAGTTCCGGGCAGCCCTTCGTGATGCAATCGAGAGCACCAATGGGCTTAAGGCTGCCGGGGCGGTGATCACCATGACCAAAACCGATCATAGCGGGATTAATCAGCTCGGCGCGTGCGTGCTGAAGATTGAAAACGGCAAATGGAAACTGGAAGACCACGCTGAGTACAAGTAGTCAGGCGGCAGCCACTGCGGGGAAAGCCCTCGCAGTGGCAATTTAGGCAAAAACAGAGGCCGTTCATGGCGTTCAAGGATATTCTCGTCCATATCGACAATTCGGAACAGAGTGCGACCAGGCTTGACCTGGCAATTACCCTTGTCAAAGAGCATCAGTCCCCATCTGACCGGGCTTTTCGTGATAACTCATATTCATTATGCGCCGCAGAAAAGCGAAAACATGGCGCGTAAGGAGGCGCAAAAGGAAGAGATGTTTCGCCCGAAAACAGAGAGTGCTCAGATCGGCCAAGCTGAAAAAGTATGAATAAAGTATGAATTAATTACTGAAACAGAAAAGGCACCTGCAAAATATAGTTGCAAGTGCCTGTTGTTATTGGCGTCCCCGAGTCGATTCGAACGACCGGCCCCTTCCTTAGGAGGGAAGTGCTCTATCCTGCTGAGCTACGGGGACGTGTGTGAAAAGCTGGTGTGGTATAGCAGAGATAGTGATCCGGTTCAACCTCTTTCAAATAAATCAGTTTCAATAAACGGGATAGCTGCGTTTACGATAAGGTCTTCCGTCAGCAAGCGCTAAAAGTTCAGCAGCGAAAAAACCTTCCCTTCCGGTAGTCTCTTGCGCCCTTCCAGAAAATCAAGTTCCGCCATGAAACAGCATTCCACGATCTCTCCCCCCATGCTTTGCACCATGTCAACAACTGCAGCCATGGTGCCGCCGGTCGCGAGCAGGTCATCAGCTATCAGGATCCGCTCACCCGGTTTTATGGCATCCTGATGGATCTCCAGGGTGTCTGTTCCGTATTCAAGATCGTAGGTTTTACTGAAAGTTTCGGACGGGAGTTTCCCCGGCTTACGAACCAGAACCACGCCGGCACAGAGTTTATACGCCAGCGCCGAACCGATAATGAACCCTCGCGCTTCTACGCCGACAACCTTGTCAATGCGCATGCCGATATAGCGATGAGAAATAAGGTCAATCATTTTCTGATATGATTGAGCGTCCTGCAGCAGAGTGGTGATGTCTTTGAAGATGATCCCTTTTTTGGGAAAATCATGAATATCACGGATAATATTTTTCAGGTCGTCCATTATCTAGTTCTCCTTATGGCAATGGTTGCGTCTGGCCGTGAGTATAAAATGCCCGCAGTTTTTCCAGGCTTTTTGCTTCGATCTGGCGTATGCGCTCCCGTGTGACGCCAAACTGCTGGCCGATAATGTCCAGTGTCTGAGGTTCATTATCATCAAGGCCGAAGCGGAGCGTCAGGATTTTCTGCTCGTGTTCGGATAGTTTGCTGAAGTGTCGGGAGATCAGTTCAAAGATGTTGATATTCTCCAGCAGAACAGTTGGAGCAGGCATGGAACTGTCTTCAATAGTGTCAATCAGAGCAAAGTCATTGCCGTCACCGATCGGGGCCTCTATTGAACAGGTGTGGCGCAGCAGTGTCAACAACCGGCGGACGTGCTGGATTTTAGCCTTCATGGAGTCGGCTATTTCCTCTGCTGTCGGCTCCCGATTCAGCTCATGGGAAAGTTTACGGGTAACCCGGATCATGCGCCCGATGTCGTCTGATATATGAACCGGCAGGCGGATTGTGCGTGACTGGTTGATAAGTGCCCGTTCAATGGACTGGCGGATCCACCAGGTTGCATAGGTAGAAAAACGACATTCCTTGGACAGATCGAAACGCTGAACAGATTTCATCAGTCCAAGATTGCCCTCTTCAATCAGGTCCAGAAACGGCAACCCCCTGTTTATATAGCGTTTGGCTATTTTTACCACCAGCCGCAGATTTGACTCGATCATCTTGTTGCGAGCGGCGGCGTCGCCCGTTTCAATTTTCCGGGCGAGTTCCTTTTCGGCTGCAGCACTCAGGAGCGGAGTTCGCTGGATGTCACGCAGATAAATTTTGATAGCGTCATCGAAACGCTCAAGTTCAGCGAGCGGAATTTCTTCCTCGCTCTCATCTTCAATATAGTCATCGTCCGGGAGTAGAAGCGGCTGTTCAATATCATCGAGTGTCAATGACGAAAGACCGGTCAGGGGGGAGTCATCGCTGTACTCAAGCGAGGAAAGGGTGCCGATGCGCATGGCGAGGTTTTCTCCTGAGGTCATTCCCTTCACTCCTGCCAGCCCTGTTTGCCGATAAGCGGCACAAAACGGCATTCAATGGAAAGTTCGTGCTGTAGTTCACCGTCTGCGCCCTTGACAATTGTAACCAGTTGCTGGCTGATGCCGGTCCCGACCGGAATTACCAGTCGTCCGCCGCTGGCAAGTTGGTCGGTCAGGATAACGGGAACTTCAGGCGCCCCGGCGGTAACGATGATGGCATCGAAAGGGGCCTCTTCCTCCCATCCGACCGGGCTCCCCTCACTGTCATTGATACGGAGCTGGACATTGAAAAGTTTCAAAGAATCGAGGCATTTACGGGCGCGCAGGGCCAATGGGCGAATACGTTCTGCCGAGTAGACTCTGTCAGCCAGTGAGGCAAGAATGGCGGTTTGATAGCCGGAGCCGGTGCCGATTTCCAGCACCTTTTCCGTGCCGGTCAGTGCCAGTTTTTCAGTCATTAAAGCAACGATGTAGGGCTGTGAGATGGTCTGTTTTTCTCCGATCGGAAGCGGATTGTCATTGTAGGCCTGAGCGGCAAAAGCTTCCTGGACGAAAATATGGCGGGGAATCTTCAGCATTGAATCAATGACGCGCCGGTCACTTATACCGCGTGCCACGATCTGGTCCTGCACCATTTTTTTTCTCATGATCTCAAAGTTCAATGAAAACCCCAAAACGGAAATGTACTGAAGAGGGCGTGACTATAGCAGGAGACATTCTTAATGTCCATATATGTCAGAAAGTCCATCTGGCTAAAATCTGCAGCGTTTTATGGTTTGTCAGATCGAGATGAAGGGGGGTGATGGAGACGTGCCGCCGGTTGATGGCATGAAAGTCCGTACCGGGTTCGTCATTGTGATGCGTCTCTTCACTGCCGACCCAGAAATACTTCCGCCCTCGCGGGTCGGTCTTGTCGACGATACTGCCTTTATAGGTGCGCTTCCCCTGGCGTGTTATCATGGGGGGAAGCATTTTGTCCCTGGGACAGTCGGGGATGTTGACATTCAGGAAGGTGTCGGCGGGGAGACCGTGGGCGATTACCTGGCGGGCGACCTGTACGGCCATCAGGGCGGCATCCGCATAATGGTCACTCGATGCAAGGGTTGCCAGCGAAAACGCGATCGCCGGAATGCCCATCAAATTTGCCTCCATAGCTGCCGCAACGGTGCCGGAATAGGTGACGGCGTCGCCAAGGTTGGCGCCATGGTTGATGCCGGAAACCACCAGGTCGGGGGTTATCGGCAGCATATTGTGAATGCCCATGTTGACACAATCAGTCGGAGTGCCGTCCACGGCATACCACCCTTTGTGCAGTTCAAAAATCCGCAGAGGTGAGTGAAGTGTCAGGGAGTGACTTGCCGCACTTCGTTCCCGGTCGGGAGCGACTACGGTTACGGAGCCCAGTGATGACATCGCTTCAGCCAGGGCACGAATGCCGGCGGCGTGTATGCCGTCATCGTTGGTAACCATGATGTTCATGCAGAAGGTCCTTTTGCGTTGTAATACCAATTCCAAATCAAAGCGCTATCTTCGTTGGCTCATATTCGGCTCCTCAACGTACTATCTGTACGCCTCGTCGCCTCAATCCTCGCCGCCTTGATTTCATCTTTGATTTGAAATTGGAATAATTGATCCGTTCCGTTTATCGCAGAAAAACAGCGCTAAATCAAGCCGCACACGCGTTCTGATTTTGTATTTACAAAGCAGCCGCAAGTCGCTACATTCAAAAACGGCCATGCGGTATCCGTTCCACAATTTAATCCAGCGGGAGGTACTAGATATGAAGGCAGTTTTAATGGACGCTTTTGGCAGCGTGGATGTTCTCAGGATCGGTGAGGCAGAAAAGCCGACCCCTGCCGAGGGGCAGGTGCTTGTAAAGGTTTTTGCGTCATCAATCAACCGCCCGGATCTGGTACAGCGGGAAGGGAAATACCCGCCCCCAGCGGGAGATTCAGAGATACTCGGCCTGGAAGTAGCCGGGGTTATTGAGTCACTGGGAGCCGGTGTGTCCGGCTGGAAAGTGGGCGAACGGGTCATGACGCTGGTTGGCGGCGGCGGGTATGCCGAATTCGCCGTGGCTTACGCCGGTCATTTAATGCGCATACCCGAAAGCATGAGTTTCGAAGAAGCCGCGTGTGTCTGCGAGTCCTATATTACGGCCTTTTTGAACGTTTTCATGATCGGTGAATTCAAGGATGCGCAAACAGCCATTCTGCATGGGGGCGGCGGCGGGGTCAATACCGCCGCAATTCAGCTCTGTCGGGCACTGACACCTTCCAGCACGCTGATCGTGACCGCTTCTCCTGCTAAAATGGAGCGAGTCAGGGCGATCGGCGCCGATTATCTGATAAACTTCCATGAGACTCCTGATTTTACGGAGACGGTGAAGGAGTTTACGCATAAAAAAGGGGTCGATCTGATTCTGGATCATGTCGGCGCCAAGTATCTGGCTCCCAATATGAATTCGCTTGGCTATAAAGGGCGACTGGTGGTAATCGGCGTTATCAGCGGCATCAAGGCCGAACTTAATCTGGCCCTGATGATGGTGAAACGTCAGCAGATCATCGGTAGTGTTCTTCGCTCACGCCCGGTTGCTGAAAAGGGGGAGATTGTTGCCGAATTCACCCGCCGTGCCCTGCCGAAGTTTGCCGATCGTAGTATTGTCCCGATCATTGAAAGAGTCTTCAACATTGATCAGGTGGCCGATGCGCATCGCATGATGGAGGAGGATAAACATTTTGGGAAAATAGTTCTGAGAATTCAGTGAACCAGGCTGTCTCACCCCGTAAGGCGCAATAAAAATGGGCTCGTTGTTAAGACAGCCCCGTTTTATAATATGCATCCAATTTCCTGATTCGTTCTAATCCGCCGCTAAAAGCTTGTCATCCCCGAATTTCTCTATCGGGGATCTGGTTTTCAGGCAATTACAACCGGATTCCCGATCAGAAACGCTTCGGGAATGACAGTTTTGGAGTTTTGCAAGAGGCTCGCAAGCTACTTTTTTATTACCTTGTCTCCCGGTTTCCAGTTGATCGGACAGAGTTCTTCTGTCTGGAGTGCTTTCAGCACCCGCAAGGTCTCATCTACGCTTCGTCCGACTTTTTCGTTGTGAATAAGAATGTGTTGGATAACTCCTTTGGGATCAATGATAAACAGGCCTCGACGCGCGCTGCTGGAGGCTTCATCAAGTACCCCGTAGTCCCTGGCTGTTTGTTTGCTGAAATCAGACAGTAGCGGGTAGTCGAGCGGGTCGAGAGCGCCGCTCCTGATCCAGGCAAGATGAGAGAATTTACTGTCCACCGAAACGGCGAGAATCTCGGTATTAGCTGCTTTGAATTCGGCCAGTGATTTGTTGAACCCATTGATTTCGGTAGGGCATACAAACGTAAAATCCCCCGGATAAAAGAAGAGTACAACCCATTTGCCCTGATAATCGCTCAGGCTGACTTTCGTGAATTCCTTATTGACGACAGCGTCTAAAGTGAATGCCGGAGCCGGAGAACCGATCTCCGCCGATTTGGCAGATGCTGATCCGGATGCCAGCGCCGTTATAACTGCAACCAGTGCAAAAAAGGACACAAACGACTTCATACAACACCTCCCGGTAGGTTTTTTAGTGCAGACACCATAACGCAACAGTTGGCACTTGGCAACTCTTTGACAATTTGAGTTTAAATTTTCTTTGTACTATGATACTCATTCACGGCGTTTATTACGCTCAACAGGAATTTTTATCAACTATTTTGGAGGAGACAGATGTCAGATCAGAATCCGCAGGTTATACTGGAAACGTCCATGGGTACTATAAAGGTAGAACTTTTCAAGGATAAAGCACCGATAACTGTAAGAAATTTCCTCTCCTACGTCAAAGACGGGCATTACGACGGGCTTATATTCCACCGTGTTATCAAGGATTTCATGGTTCAGGGCGGAGGCATGAATGAGCATATGGAGGTAAAAAAACCGAAGTTTGCCATCAAAAACGAGGCAACGAATGGCTTGCTGAACAAGCGCGGCACCCTGGCGATGGCTCGCACTGCGGTGATTGATTCGGCTACCTGCCAGTTCTTCATTAACACCGTTGACAACGCGTTTCTTGATCATAAAGGGAAGCATCAGGATCATTTCGGCTATTGCGTCTTCGGTCAGGTTCTGGAAGGGATGGATGTGGTTGATCAGATCCGGGCGGTGAAAACAGGGAACAGGAACGGGCAATCCGATGTTCCGCTTGAACCGGTCTTCCTGACTTCTGTCCGTCTGATTGAGCAGGAGGCGTAAACATGGATAATGATCAGGTCTGTTATACCTTTGACGCGGCGCTTGAAATGGCGATTTCGATGGAAGAGGAAGGGTTTCGTAATTATCTGTCTGCTATCCGCCAGTTGACTCATAAAGGGGCCAAGGATTTGCTGCGCGAAAACGCGCTGGATGAACTGGACCACAAACACCAGTTGGAGAAAGCACTGCTCGATGGGCGTATGGATGGCGGCAATGATCTTGACCAGCCTATTCCTACCATGCACCTTGATTCCCTGTTTAAAAAACAGGAGCTTGGCCCGCACTCCGGAGTGCGCGAGGCACTCATATATGCCATCCATCTGGAAAAGGGGGCCGTGGATTTCTATGGAAAGGTTGCCAGCGGGTGCGCAGGCGCGCCGATGGGAAAACTTTTCGCACAGCTTCATCAAGAGGAGAGTCGTCATCTTCAGGCTCTTGAAGATCTGTATGAACAGCATTTTATGACAGAAAACTGATTGTATCGGGCGCTTAGCTCAGCGGGAGAGCACTGCCTTCACACGGCAGGGGTCACTGGTTCAATCCCAGTAGCGCCCACCAGAAAAATATATTATTTTTCGATTTGAAACTGCAGATTCAACGCGACCTTATGGAACTCGAAGTCCGGTAAATTCGGACCGCGAAAATGGCCGGTTGAGAATGAATATCCACCGGATCAATCAAACGTCACCCGCATCTACAGTTCTCACCAGACGCGTTTTCTTCGTCATTTATCGCACCATCCCGGTGGCCATCCTGATGGCCGCCAGCAGGCTCTTTTCCGAGGCTTTTCCGGTCCCGGCCAGATTATAGGCGGTGCCGTGATCAACGGAGGTGCGGACGATCGGCAGGCCCAGGGTAATATTTACGCCTTCGTCGAAATGCAGCATCTTGAACGGAATCAATCCCTGGTCGTGATACATGGCTACCACGCCGTCATAGCCACCCTGCTGGGCAAAATAAAACAGGGTGTCGGCCGACAGCGGCCCTCTCGCGTTGATTCCTTCCCGCCGGGCGGACTCGATCGCCGGCCCGATGATCTCCATCTCCTCGGTGCCGAACTTCCCTCCTTCGCCGCAATGCGGGTTGAGAGCCAGTACCGCCAGTTTAGGCGACCCCTTTCCGGTCAGCCGAGCTACTCCGTCTGCAGTGATACGAATGGTCTTGAGCACCTGATCAAATGTCACCAGTCGTGGAACATCACTCAGCGCCTCATGGATTGTCACCAGACTGACCCGCAGCAGATCCCCGGCCAGCATCATGACAAAGTTATCCGTCTCGCACAACTCGGCCAGCAGTTCTGTATGCCCCGGATAGTCGTGGCCGGCCCGATGCATGGCCTCTTTGCTGATCGGGGCGGTCGCCATCGCTGCTACCTGACCTTCAAGGCAGAGATGCGCCGCATGGCGGATGTAGCGGTAAACCGCATCTCCGGCCGCTGCAGTCGGAGCGCCGTACACCATGTCTGTTTCCGTCAGGTGTGAAAGCGCCAGCAGGGGAATAGTGTCTTCCGGGATAGCCCGGGCATCTTCAGCTGCGGTAACTTCCCGGATCTTCAGATCCGACCCGCAGACGGAAAGCGCACGCTCCAGTGCCGAGCGGTCGCCGATCACCAGTGGTACACAGATTTTCGAGACCTCCGGCGACTGCAGCGCTTTTACGATGATTTCCGGGCCGACTCCACAGGGGTCCCCCATGGTGATAACGATGATCGGCAGATTCAGCATATCGGTTACCCCTCCTTCATCTCCGCCACCGCCAGGGTGACATTCGCCGACTTGACTTTTTTCAACAATAGTCTCCCGCCACCGGAGGCCAGAATCGCGGCCGGTTCAGCGACACCGGCGGCACCGACCGCAGCCAGAGCATATTCCGAGGGGGGGGAAGGAAAGGCAATCTGATTCAACTCATCGCTCTCAAAGCAGCGCAGTGTAACCCCCAGACGCTCTGCAAACTCAACCAGACCGGCTTCATCGCGCTTGGCCGCTACCGAAGCGATGCAGCTGATACTTTTCCGGGAGAGGAATAGCCGTTTGAGGTGCAGCGTAACGAAGGCATCAATTTCATCAACCGGTGTGCCGCGATTGCAGCCGATTCCGAGCACCAGATTGCGGGGTCGCAGGATCAGCAATTGTTCCGGAGTGATCTGTTGCGGCAGATGACGATTGGTGACGAACAAACATCCGCGCGCCGTGCTGTTGGCAGCCTCGACATAGGTTTCGTAAAAGGTGACCCTCCCCCGGCCATGAAGCCAGCAGCGGGTCTGCCCTGTCGGGTCCACAACGGCAATTTCTTCGTTATCGAGCAGTAGAGTGTTGAGAGTCTTGACCCGGCTTATATCATCAATAATCCATCCCTGCTCCCTGGCCAGCATGTCGAAGGAGGGGAGATCATTGGCATCGGTGGCGGTAGTAATAACCGCACGGGCCCCGGAGGCGAATGCACAGCGGTCGGCGAGCTCGTTGGCCCCCCCGAGATGCCCGGAAAGAAGAGAAATGGCAAATTTTCCGGCATCATCCATAACCACGACCGCCGGGTCGGTTTCCTTCGACTCCAGCAGCGGTGCGATCATGCGCACTACGATGCCGGTTGCCATGATCAGCACAAATCCATCATATTTTTTCCAGAGCGAAGCAATCAGAGTCTTCAGTTCGGTCGGTTCAAATCGATGACAGAAGCTGCCGCCCTGACCGGAGTAGCGTCTGGATACGTAGAAATCGAGACCGGCCATGTTTTTTCGCAGTCTCTGGCCCAGAAGAGCCCCCCCCCTGGTTATGGCAATGACGGCGATGTTCATATCGATATTCGTCTCAGGCAACGTGTCCCTCACGGAAGCCATGCGAAAACTCCTCGTCGTACAGCAGTGATGTGGCCTTGAGCCCTTCACGGCGGGCGGCCAGCACATCACCGACGATGATCAGAGCCTGGCGGTCGATCCCCGCCTGGTGAACCTTTTCTGCAAGGTCAGCCAACGTGCATCGAATAATCTGCTCGTCATCCCATGATGCCCGACAGACGACCGCCGCAGGGGTAGCTGCTGTATAGGCGCCCAGCAGCAGCTGGTCAACTACCTTTTCGACCATGCCGACTGAAAGATAAATCACCATCGTGGCTCCGAGCCGGGCGATCGCACTTAACTGCTCGCGCTCCGGCACCGGAGTGCGTCCTTCGATACGGGTAATAATAACGGTCTGGGATAGCTCAGGCAGTGTCAGCTCCTGCTTGAGGGCGGCTGCCGCAGCAAAGGCACTGGTAACGCCCGGCACAACCTGATAATCGATCTCAAGACGGTCGAGCGCCTCCATCTGTTCCTGAATGGCCCCATAGATTGAAGGATCACCGGTATGCAGCCGGACGACGCTTCGTCCAGATGCCCTGGCATCAATCATGACGGTTATGACCTCAGAGAGCGTCATGCCGGCAGAGTCATAGACGTCGGCTTTTGATGCATAAAGGTTTACAAGTTTCCGGTCTACCAGACTTCCGGCAAATATGACGACATCCGCATGCCGCAAAAGTCGCGCTCCACGGATAGTGATCAGGTCGGCCGCCCCCGGTCCGGCACCTACAAATGTTACTCCGGCTGCCATATCTGCTCCATAACCACTGAATTTTCACCGAAAGGTGCAGCTTCTTGTAGCCGTAAAGCTGCGTCATGTCAAGCCGGAGCCGGTTTCGCCGCGGTAATAAATTCAGGAAATTGCATATTGGGAGCTACCAAAATCCGGATTATATGGTATAAGGCTAAAAGAACTATCTTTACGGGAGGCTGAATCATGTTCAAACGGATGCTTGTTTTTATAGTGGGTAGCCTTTTTCTGCTCTCTGCCAGCGGTTGTCTGGTAGCCGAAAGTACATACTTGAAAAAGGTTGAGGAAGCTGATGGTTTATCCAAAGAGCTGGCCGAGCTGCAACAGACGCACAAAAAACTTCTCTTCGACAATGCAGCACTGAAAACCAAATTTAACAGACTTACCGAGGATGCTGCCGTACTTGCTGATGACAAAAAACAGCTGGAGGGAATTCTTAGAGCTAAATCAGACACATTATCTAAAAATATCAGTGAGTTGCGCCAACAGGTGGCGGAGTTGAAAGTTGAAAACAGTAAATTGAAAGATGAGATCACTGAACTCCAGAAGGCCAAAGAGGAAAAGGTGAAAGAGGTGAAAGAGGTGAGCGGCACGTACGAACAGCTTCTTGCCAATATGAAGAGTGAGATTGCCAAGGGGCAGGTTACCATATCCGAGTTGAAGGGCAAGCTGACGGTAAATATGGAAGCCGCCATCCTGTTTGATTCCGGTAAGGCCGATGTCAAGACGGAAGGTCTGGATATCCTGAGCAAGATGGTAGAAACACTGAAAAACGTCAGTGATAAAGCTATCCGGATCGAGGGGCATACGGATGTGGTTCAGATTACGGGCGGGTTGACCCGCACCTTTCCGACCAATTGGGAACTGTCAGCTGCTCGAGCCATCAATGTCACCAAATTTCTGCAGCAACAGGGGATTGATCCTCTCAATATGTCTGCAGCAGCCTTTGCCGAACATAAACCTGTTGCCGACAACAGCTCAAAAGAGGGTCGGGCAAAGAATCGCCGCATTGAAATCACGTTGGTCGCGAAGGACTGACGTTGTGGCCAAGAAAAACCAGCGACATCAAAATCCTCCCAAAGCGAAAGAGTTTCATGCAAGTCCATTCGTGGTTCTGAAAGGAATCGCCGTTTCTGAGGCTGAACCGGCAGAGCCGATTCAGCCTGTCATGCTCCAAAAGACAGAGTCGGCTGATAACGGCCGGGATCTTTTTTTTCAGGCGGTGGCGGATGTGAGGCCGTTCCACTCCTCCGGCAAAAAGCCGGTTCGGGCAGGCTCGCACCCTCTACAGAAAACTGCCAGGAAAACGGGGGAAGAACTCCAGGTTGTCGAAGAGGGTGCGTTTCTTGAGGAGATCTCCCGGATGAAGCTGGATACTAAATTTACCGATTCCGTCCCCGATGAAGGTGAATTGCATTCGCTGGCCGGCAACCGTCTCAGGCAGGTGAAGCGCGGCATTGTTTCAGTCAGTCACCAGCTTGATCTGCATGGCCTGACACGTGATGAGGCTTTGGAGGCTTTGCCCCGATTTTTGCAGTCCGCTCAAAAGAAGGGTCAAAAAGCCGTCCTGGTGATCACCGGCAAGGGGAATCACTCTCCGGAAGAGCCGGTACTTCATCAGGCTGTTGCTTCATGGCTGAGGGATGCCGGGAGAGCGAGTGTCCTGGAATTTGCTCCGGCTCCCCGTGACATGGGCGGCAGCGGTGCGTATGTGGTTTTTCTGAGGCAGCTCACTCCTTGAACATAAACAGCTCTCGCGTCGAAAATTGACTGTCGCATTGGCAGCTTTCCGGAGGCGTTGCATACAGAGAACCTTGGCTTCAGACTCTTTGCCACGAAAGGAACAGAATCATGATTACCCATATTGTGTTATTCAAGCTGACGGCCCCCACTGCCGAAAATCTGACAGCCACCCGGAGCAAACTGCTCAGTATGGACGGCAAAATCGACCTGCTGCGGCACCTTGAGGTAGGCGTCGATCTGATCAGATCGGAGCGTTCCTACGACATCGCGCTTACAACACGTTTTGATTCGCTCGAGGACCTGCAGGCCTATCAGATCCATCCGTATCACGCCGGAGATGTTGTCCCCCATATGATAGCGGTCTGTTCATCTATTGTTGCAGTTGATTACAAAAGCTGAGAGACAGTTCTGTATACATTTTAGCTTGACGAAACAGGGGGCGTATGCGTAGAATCCGGTTCTACTCGGGCTATTGAGACCGGGTTTTTTCGTAACCAGTTGATATATTTCAGTATGCCTTCCGGGGTGGATGATATACGAGCTGCGTATCGACACAGGTTGTCTGCCTGCAAACACAAAAAACAAACAGGAGGTAGTAAATGTCAGATTACGGTACTCTGCAAGACCGCGTACGACACAAGTCACTTTTGAGCAAGGTCATGACGGCCGAGGAAACGATTCAGTTTTTCAAGCCCGGGATGAATCTGGGTTGGTCCGGCTTTACGCCGGCCGGCTATCCGAAAGTGGTTCCCATTGCCCTTGCTGAGCACGTTGAAAAAAACAACCTGCAGGGTAAGTGGAAGTTCAACCTGTTCATTGGCGCCTCAGTCGGTGCCGAGACAGAAGACCGCTGGGCTGTAAATGACATGATCGACCGTCGCTGGCCTTACCAAACCGGCAAGAACATCGCCGCCGGCATCAACGAAGGGCGCATCCGCATGGGTGACAAGCACCTCTCCCTCTTCGCCCAGGATCTGGGCTACGGTTTCTACACCAAGGACTCCGAAAGCGGCAAGCTTGACCTGGCTATCATCGAAGTATCAGCCATCACCGAAGACGGCAGCCTGGTGCCGACCTCATCCTGCGGTGTCATCCCGGAAATCCTGATGATGTGCGACAGGATTATCATCGAGGTAAACACCGGCCAACCCTCCTTTGAAGGCATACATGACCTGGTTTCCTGCGGTACCCCGCCGAACCGGCAAGTCCTAAATATCACCAAGGCCGGTTCACGCATCGGTTCCACTTCGATCCCCTGCGACCCGAAGAAGATCATCGCCGTGGTCGAGTCCAAACTCCGTGACCAAGGTCGCGCCTTCGCTGAGCAGGACGACACCTCAGAGGCTATCGCCAACCACGTCATCGATTTCTTCACCCACGAAGTGAAAATGGGCCGCCTGCCGGACAACCTGCTGCCGATCCAGTCGGGCGTCGGTTCCATCGCCAACGCCGTAATCGGCGGCTTGGCCAAGGGTCCCTTCTACAATCTGTCTGTCTACACTGAGGTTTTGCAGGATACCATGCTGGACCTTTTCGACTCGGGCAAGCTAGACCACGCCTCTTCCTGCTCGCTGTCGCTATCGGCGACACCGGGCTTCCCGAAGTTCTTCGAGAACATGGACAAATATTTCGACAAGATCACCCTGCGCCCTCTTTCCATCTCCAACGCGCCGGAGCCGATCCGCCGCCTTGGAGTCATCGCCATGAACACACCGGTTGAGATCGACATCTATGCGCATGCCAACTCGACCCTGGTCGGTGGTACTCGCATGATAAACGGTCTGGGCGGTTCAGGCGACTTCCTGCGCAACGGCTTTCTGAAGATGATGCACACCCCGTCAAGCCGGCCCTCCAAGACCGACCCGACCGGCATCTCCTGCGTGGTGCCTCACTGCTCGCACATCGACCACACCGAACACGACCTGGACTGCGTGATCACCGAACAGGGCCTGGCCGACCTGCGCGGACTCTGCCCTCGTGACCGCGCCAAAGTCATTATCGAAAAGTGTGCGCACCCCGATTACAAGCCTATCCTGACCGAATACTACGAAATGGCATTGGCTGATTGCCTCCGTCGCAAAGTTGCACATGAACCACAACTTTGGGACCGCGCCTTCAAGATGCACCTCAACCTTGAGAGAAACGGCACGATGAAGATCAAGAACTGGGACATCAAACTCGATCTCTGCGAATAGAACTTTTTTTGAAAATCCAACCTATCCGCCGGGCAACCGGCGGTTTTTTTATGTGACATATGACATTCATGCTTGAACTTGCATCGCGGTTATGGTTTAAATGGCATTCGTTACAAGCGGACAGTATGGAAGTTATCCCGCCGACAGGGTGGCCAAATGTCTCAGAACATAAGTGGTTTTAAAGGCGCGGTGGCCGGTCTTTCCCTGACTGATGTCATACAGCTTAAAGGGCACAATAAATATACCGGTGCAATTTCTGTTGAATATGGCGAAAGACAGGGGGTAATTCATTTTGTTGACGGCGAGATCATTCACGCCGAGCAGGGAGATGAAACCGGTGAGCAGGCTATCTACGAAATCATCAAATGGCCGGGCGGCACTTTTAATATTCATCCTGAAATGACTTCGAACGTTTGTACCATTCACTATCGCACTGATTTTCTTCTGCTTGAAGCGTTGCGCCGTCTTGATGAAGAAAATGCGGGCGCTGCCGTGAATAAATCTGCCGGTCCCTCCGTGACGCCCCGTCGCACAATGAGTAAAATCGCCGCCCGACTGCAGGAAATAAACAATATCACGTATGCCGTTTTACTCGATAAACAAGGTTCGCCGATTCAGGACACAAGTATTGAAGCTGTCGCGCTTGCCGCTAAAGGGATTTTTTTGGCCAAAACAGGCAACCAGTTTGGTGATTTAATGGGTCTTGGTGAAATTAAGGCTGCCGCAGTTCATACCTCGAATTACGATCTCCTTATGTACGATTCAAAACAGCACTATTTAAGCATCGCGGTCAAACCGGACTGCAACCTGGACAGCGTTGAAGGCGAAATCAAAGCTGCATTTTCGCCCGGCAAGTAGGGGAGTGGTTTCATGAAGAGTATTCTGCAACAGATAAACGGTGTTGATGGAGTAATCGGCAACGCCGTCTTCAGCCACAAGGGAGAAGTGCTTGCCCATGCGTTTCCTGCGCTTTTCGATGCGGCGTCATTAAAGAAGGCCGCTTCCCTGACCCTGGAATGTTCACATGGTCTGCAGATATCTCAATCATTTGATCTTCTCGATTTGCGCTACCCGGAAGGCCGCATTCTTGTTAAAGCGTTTCCCGGCGCCATGCTCTTCCTGTTGTGTGCGCACAGTATCAATCTTCAGGTCTTGTCGATAACGCTCAACCTTGCAGTGAAAAAGCTGCAGTCAATGCTTCCGGCCGAAGCCACGGCGGCGCCTCGGAAACCCGTCGTTGAAGATTCAGGGCCGGGAGATGGTCTGCTGCGGATGAATATCAGCCATCTGGCCAATAAAACGACCAGCGCCAGTTTTGATTCACTTGGAATGATAGCCGTCAGTCAACCGACTTTTCAATATATTTCCGATTTTTTCAAAATTCCATTCAAGAAACTGACCCTGATAAATACTGCTGCTGGTACGAGCGGCACTTTTCCGGTTATGGTCATGAAAGACATGGACCGGCAGTATGATGGAACGGTGGTCGTAGGTCCCGGAATTGAGAAAAAACTCAAAGTGAACGGAGGAGATAAAGTCGAAGTCAGGATCGGGTGATTGTTACGGATCGGCGGTTGTTGGAGCGGGGAATAAGGGGACTTATTCCCCGCTTTTCGTATGGGCTTTTGGGTGGGTTTTATCATAAACTTCCATCAGGCGGTCAATGCTGACGTGGGTGTATTTCTGGGTAGTGGAGAGCGAGGCGTGACCGAGCAGTTCCTGGATAGCGCGAAGATCGGCGCCCCCTTCCAGCATGTGGGTAGCGAAGGTATGTCTGAGGGTATGTGGTGAGATTCTTTTGAAGGCGGCAATCCTCATGACATGGGCATCGACGATTCGTGTCACGCTGCGTCGATTGATACGTCCGCCACGGGTGTTGAGAAAAAGAGCCCCATCTCTCCGCTGCTCAAGATACGCCCGAAGCGCTTCCTGTGCACGGCTGCCGACCGGGACGATACGCTCCTTCCCCCCCTTGCCGGTCACCCGTACCATGCCGGCCGCCAGATCAAGTTCACCGATATTCAAGCCGGTCAACTCGGAAACCCGGAGGCCGCTAGAATAGAGTAATTCCAGAATTGCCCGATCACGCAGGGCATGTTTCTGGCCAATGTCCGGCGCCTCCATCAGAACCGTGGCTTGATCGATGTCGAGATGAAACGGGAGGCGCTGTTCTTTTTTTGGTGTGGCGATCAGTTCGGCGGGGTTTCTGATAATCGTGCCACGTCGCACAAGGAAACGAAAAAAGGAGCGGATAGCTGCCAGTTTGCGGCCGATGGAACTTTTTCTGGCATCTTTTGACAGCCCCGCCAGATAGCGTCTGAGAAGCAGATGGTCGACGTCCTGAGCAGATACGGTCTCCCCCTTCTCACGTAAGGCGAACGCCAGCATCTGTCCGAGATCGCTGCGATAGGCTGCGAGGGTGTGCGGTGAAACATCACGCTCGATTTGAAGGTAGGTTGTGAACTGTTGTATCTGTTGATCTAATAAGGGCATGTTCTTCTATTCAAAGGGGGGTAACCCGTTTTTAAGTTTCCAACTTTTGATGCTCTCCCGATAGACCCACTCCTGATGGTGGGAAACCGTTTTGACCCTGTTTGACGGCAGGATGTAATAGTCAAACTCTGCAACCACTTCGCCGGTTTGTATCTCCGGAAGGTAACGAGTGGAGAGTATGCGGAAATCAGTAATGGAGACGCCCCGTTTTTTGAGGGTTTCAGCCTGTTTCTGATACGCTTCACGCTGTTCCGGATCACTGTAGGTCGCCACGGCATTTTCAAGTTCATGCCATCGGAGCATTCGGTTATACGCCTTAACACTCCGATCAAGCTCCTCACTCAAGCCGGTCTGCGTTGCACAGGCTGACAGCATCAGGCATGTTAACAGCAGAATTCCTCCCTTCAACCATCTCATCATCATAATTCCCTTTCACGATGCTTGATATGTTCGATCAAACGGGTTGCCAGTTCGTACTTCCCGAAAGGGGGGATCAGGTAATACCCTCCAACGGCACTGATCGATGCGTCGATAAATTCCTTGGCAATCGCCAGTCCCTCTCGAGCCCCCTCATCCTTATCAAGCCCCTTCATCCGGGCCCGAACGGGGTCCGGTACGGTTATCCCCGGCACCTCATTGTTCAGATATTCGGCGTTGCGTCCGCTGACCAGCGGCATGACCCCCGGCAGAAACGGAATTGTGCAGTCACGGGTCGCCTTCAATGCTTCAAACAGAACAGCCGGATCATAGATCGGCTGGCTCTGGGCGAAGCGGGCGCCTCCCGCGACCTTCTTGCGCAACCGCTCCGCCTGGACATTCATGTTCCCGGTATTGGGATTGAAGGCAGCCCCTATCGTAAAGCCGGTCCCCCCCCCGATCGGATTGCCGATGGCATTGATTCCACCGTTCATGTCACTCAGCAGTTTGATCAGCGTCAGGGAGTGCAGGTCGAACACCGACGTAGCACCGGCATGATCACCCATCGCAGCCGGATCGCCGGTCACCGCCAGGATCGAGCGGATGCCGAGCAGGCAGGCTCCCATCAGATCGGACTGCATGCCGATCAGGTTCCGGTCCCGGCCGGTAATATGCACGATGACCTCGATACCGACCTCACGCTGGATGAGGCTTGCCAGGGCGATATTACCCATCCGGGGGCGGGCAAGCGGATTCTCCGCCAGATTGATGGCATCGGCACCCGCTTCCTTTAAACATCTGCACCCCGCGATAATCCGGCTGCAGTCGAGCCCCTTGGGCGGGTCGAGTTCCACAGTGATAACTTTGCGACTTCCCCAGTTGTCAAGAAAAGAGGCAGCCTTCGGAGGCGTCGGTGCGGATCCAAAAACGGAGACCGCCGGAATTTTATTCCGAATGGCGAGATGACAGCCGGAAATTTCATGGGCCAGTGCCGAAATATGTTCGGGTGTTGTTCCGCAGCACCCACCCACGAGGTTCGCACCGGCAGCAACCATTTCCCGTGCCATGGAGGCAAAATATTCCGGAGTGGCGCGGTAGATGTAACGGCCGTCAAGGTACTCGGGAAAACCGCTGTTGGCGTAGGCACTTATCGGTCTGTCCGTCAGCGCCGCCAAGCGCGTAATCACCTTGAGCAGTTCCAGCGGGCCTGCCCCGCAATTGGCCCCTATCATGTCGGCGCCGGCGGCCTCCATCGCCTGACAGAAACTTTCGACCGTGCTCCCGTCACCGCTTCGGCCTCCTTCCAGAAATGCAAGTGAGGCGCTGACCGGCAGTCCGGTTTCACGTGCGATCGCCACCGCAAGCTCTAATTGACGGAGTGAAGTGAAGGTTTCCAGCAGCAGGAAATCAACGCCCCCTTCTGCCAGTGCCCGGCATTGAAGCCGGAAAGCATCCTCCATCTGCCCTGATTGGAGCTCTCGTTCCTCGCCTTTGATCGCTATCAGCGGGCCGACCGAACCGGCCACCAGCACAGCATCTCCTGCAGCTTCCCGGGCAATTCCGGCCCCGGCCCGGTTGATCTCGGCAACCTTGTGACCCAACCCGATTGCTGCCAGTCTGGTATAGTTAGCTCCGAAAGTATTGGTCTCAATTACCTGGGCTCCGGCAGCAACGTACTCACGTGCCAGTTCCGCGACCAGGTTCGGGCGGATCAGGTTCAGATGCTCAAAATTGCTGTCGAGACTGACCCCTTTCGCATAGAGCATGGTGCCGATGGCACCGTCACCGACTAGAATTTCGTTACGAAAGCGCGTAAGGAGGTGGTTTTTGTTTTCCTTCATACAATTTTCCTATCTGCTGTTGCCCGAATGGCTCAGTTGGGGTATAAAGGGCAATCGTACTATTTTTGAAGGGAGTTTCACGTGATACACACTCTCATTCTTTGGCTACTTGATACCATAAACGCCATGGGGTATCCAGGCATTCTGCTGCTGATGGCCATGGAAAGCTCGATCATTCCGGTGCCGAGCGAACTGGTCATGCCGCCGGCCGGATATCTGGCCTATCAGGGAAAAATGAACCTGGCAGTTGTTATTCTGTGCGGCACCGTCGGCAGCTTGGCCGGTGCGTATGTTAACTATTTTGTCTCGCACTATCTAGGACGTCCACT
>JANNLB010000033.1:0-1754 GCA_031396605.1 Geobacter sp.
GCTTTTTTCCCGGGAGAGAAAGAGGTTCTTTGCCGTCTGCTGGGTGATGGTTGAGGCGCCGCTGGCGAAGCGTTTCTTCTCCAGATCATACTTGATGGCATTCTTGATCGCTTTTACGTCGATCCCTTCGTGCCGGTAGAAGTTGGCGTCTTCCGCCACGATGACCGCCCACTCCATCTCCGACGGGATGCTATCCGACGGGGTCCACCAGGGGTTCCGCGGCCCGACGACAAAGGGGTGGAGCTTTCCCTGCCAGTCCTTAACCTGGATGGTCAGGTTCATCTTGCGGTCGGCAAGCGCTGCCACCGATGGGAGGCGGTAGAGCGCGATGCCGATGTAGATTGCATAGAGGGTGATGCCGCCGAGGACGATTGCCGCCAGCCATTTTACTACCTTCAAAGGCACCTCGCCTGGTTAGCCGTCGGAATAAAATAACTGTTACATGTTGCATGGCAAGAACGGCATAAGGATCCGTAACGAAACAACCGGAAATGTAACAGTTATTTCGTAACGGCTCCTTAGAGTTGATCTTCCGTACGATGCAGAAAACGGCAGCTGATTGTAAAGTCAAGTGTACGGCAGTGCGGGGGCGGTTCTGGTTTTGGCTTGAAACTTAGTCCGCTGAAAGGGTGATATAAAAGGTCGCGCCCATGCCTGATTCCCCTTCAGCCCAGATCTTACCCCCGTGCCGCCGGATAATCCGCTCAACCGTAGCCAGTCCGATGCCGAATCCTTTGAATTCATTAGCGCCTGAGAGACGCTTGAACGGGATAAAGAGCTTGTCCGCGTCTGCCTTGTCAATACCGGCGCCATTATCCCTGACGAAATAAATCGGCACCCCTTCGATATCGGTCACGCCGAACTCGATTACCGCATCCGTCCGCATGCCAGTGTACTTCCAGGCATTGCCGAGAAGGTTATTTAGGACTATCCGCATCAGGTTTGCATCAGCATTGGCCGCAATTCCGTTGGCGATCCGGATATCAACCTGCCGTTCAGGCTCGGTCAGTTTCAGCGTCTTGACCGCCTCATGCGCCAGCGCGCTGAGGTCGATCATCTCCCGACTCGGTTCGATGTGGCCCATGTGCGAAAAATTGAGCAGGGCTTCGATGAGTTGGCTCATGCGGAGGGTGCCACTGTAGATTTCGCGGATGTAGTCTCGGCATTCCTCATCGAATCCGCCTCTGCATAGTTCCTGAACCACCTGGCAGTAACAACTGATTGCGTTCAATGGATTTCGTAGATCGTGGGCAACCGAGTAATTGAATGTCTCCAGCTCCCGATTGGCGTCTTCCAGGTCGGCAGCCCGCGCCGCCAGGTCGGTGTTCAACCGCTCAACCTCTTCCCTGGCCTGGCGCAGCTCTTCATTCTTCAACTCCATTTCGAGCAGTATTTCGCTCTTCAGGCGACTGGCCTCTTCGGCCGTATTTTTTGCCTTTTTCAGCTCCTCCTGGGCCAATCGGATCCGAATAAATGCTTCAATCCTCGCCAAAAAATCAACCTTGCTGAACGGTCTGATGACATACCCGTCAGCAAGTCCATTCCTCAGGCCGTCGGCCTGATCTTGAGGGCTTATCCTCGACCCGGATACCAATACTACAAACACGCCGGCCAATTCAGGATCGAGCTTGATCTGCCGAGCCACATCGACGCCATTACCGTCAGGTAGCTCAACGTCCAAAAGTACGAGGGGCGGACGGTGCTTTTGTGTGAGAGCCAAGGCTTCAGCGGCAGTAAACCCGCTTAGTACCGTA
>JANNLB010000001.1:0-13160 GCA_031396605.1 Geobacter sp.
ACAAGTGCCCTGATAGATAGCCGCACCCTTCGTGGCGGCAAACATGCGTGCCAATTCCCTGATCTTGTCGGCAGGGACCCAGGTGATTTCCTCTGCCCATTCGGGGGTGAATGGCTCTACGTGCGGAACCAGCTTGTCGTATCCGGAGGTAAATCTGTCAACAAAATCATGGTCGACCAGATCCTCCTTGATTATCACATGCATCATCGCCATTGCCATGGCCCCATCGGTGCCGGGCCGGATCTTCAGGTACATGTCGGCCTTGTCGGCAGATGGTATGCGCCGTGGATCGATTACCACCAGTTTGGAGCCCTGGGCGAGGTTTCGTTCCAAGGCCAGCTTCAAGGGAAAATCGCTGGCGTCGGGATTGTGCCCCCATAGGATGTACAACTTGGAATCCAGCTCTTCTGTAGGATACTTTCCGAAAGTGATCTGCCTGGTGCGAATACGCATCCGGTAGCAGATACTCTCCACCGAGAAGAAGTTGGGCGAACCGAACGCCGCCTTGAACCGCTGGGTCAGCTGAGCCATTTCAAGATTCTCGACGCCAATGGAGCCGCTGAATACGCCCAGCACGCTCGGTCCGAACTCATCCTTCAACTTGTTCAGTTTTGTTGAGATCTCGTCCAACGCCTGGTCCCAGGTAATTGAAACAAACTTCCCGTCGACCTTCTTGAGCGGCGTCTTGATCCGCTCCGGGGAATAGATATGGGTCAACGCCGCTTCTCCCTTGGGACAGAGCTGTCCGTCGTTGATCGGATGCCCCTTGAGCCCCTCTACCTTGACCGCCGTGCCGTCTTCAATGGTGACGACGGTGCCGCAACTGTGATAACAGAGGGTACAATCGGTTAAAACCTGCTTTGTCGATCCCATAATCTTCCCCTTTAAATTTTCAAGAAATGTATGCCGCCAGGACAATGGTAAGCAGCATGGTATCCGCGGAATCTGTCCTTGAGGTAATAATGACCGGGGCTTTTGCCCCCATCAATGCCGTGGCAATTCGTTGCCGGGAGTAATATACCAGACACTTGCGCAACGGATTTGCCGTCAACAGGTTTGGCATCATGAGAATATCAGCCTGCCCTGCGACGCCACCCCCTACTTTTTTGTATTCTGCCGCCTCCGCCGATATGGCATTGTCAAAAGCGAAGGGGCCGTCGACGAGGCAGCCGGTGATCTGGCCACGATCAGCCATTTTACTCAGTGCCGCGGCATCGATAGTGTCAGGCATGGACGGGTTAACCACTTCTACGGCTGATATTACCGCCACTTTGGGTAGCGGATTGCCGAGCTTGTGCGCCAGACTGACTGCATTTTCAATTATCTGCCTTTTTTCATCCAGAGTCGGCTGAACGTTTATGGCGCAATCCGTCAGGAAGCGGAAACCCCCTCCCGATGGTTCAACATTTTTCTCATAGATGGTAATTTCACTGATTATCTTGTTGTCATTCAAACCTTTCTGCTTATCGAGTATTGCCCTCATAAATGTTGCTGTCGGAAGGTTGCCTTTCATTATGGCGTCGGCGCTTCCGACGAGAACCAATCTGACGGCTTCTTCCGCCGCCTCCTTTCGATCTGCTATATTAATAATAGTTATCAGTTTCAAATCGAACCCGGAATCGGCAGCTACTCTTTTTATATTTTCTTCGTCTCCGACAAGGATGAATTCGGCAAGATTTGCTTCAATTGCCTGTTTGACAAGCTTTATGACTGTTGATCCATCAGGTGAAACAATAACAATTTTTTTCTTTGGCTTTTTCTTTACCGCCGCAATCAGTTCGTCAAAAGAATCAATCATTTCCATCCTCCTGTCAGTATATTGATAGTTGTTCTTCACCATTGAAATAGCGCATCGCTCCGGCCGCCAATGCTTCCATCTCGTTCTCTCCCGGATCCAGAAGTACCTGGGCGATGAATGAAACCTTTTTCTTCAAGCTGTCAGTGAGTCTTTGGGAGTAGGCCAGGCTACCGGTGAGAGCAATCGCATCCACACGCCCTTCGAGTACGGTCGCACAGGCGCCGATCTCCTTGGCGACCTGATAGGCCATCGTCTCGAATACTTCGGCAGCGACAGCATCACCTTCGGTGATTCTCTTTTCTATTTCAAGACCGCTCGTAGTCCCAAGATAGGCCACCAGCCCGCCACCACCCTGTAAAAGCTTTAGAACCTGCTCCCTTGAATATTCACCACTGAAGCAGAGCTTGACCAGGTCTCCGACAGGCAGCGATCCGGCACGTTCCGGGGAGAAGGGACCGTCACCATCCAGGGAATTGTTCACGTCCACCACCTTGCCTTTTCGGTGCGCCCCGACCGAAATGCCTCCGCCAAGATGAGCTGTGATCAGGTTGACATCTTCGTAATCCTTACCCAGTCTGGCCGCAATCTTTCTGGCGGTAGCCTTCGAGTTCAAGGCGTGAAAACTGCTCTGTCTTTTTATCTGCGGGATTCCCGAATAGCGGGCGTAGACACACATTTCATCAACTGTTGGAGGGTCAACCGTAAGTGCGGGGATGTTTCGTTCCTTCCCCAGATCATAGGCAATGATGCCGCCGCACATGTTGGGATGCTGGCCGAATTTTCCACTTTTCATGTCCTCGATCATCGCGGGACATATTTCGTAGATTCCGCCCGGGATCGGCTTCATGTTCCCTCCCCTGCTTGCAACCGCCTCGATCTCATCCAACGACAAACCTTTCTTGGACAAAACCCCAAGAATGGTATTCTTCCGTAACTCACACTGATCAATAATAGTCTTGTACTGCCCAAGTTCTTCGGCAGTGTGGTTTACCGATTCGGTAAACAGCATTCCTCCGGATTTACTCACAGCGACCTTGGTCGAAGTCGAACCAAGATTGATTACCAGAATTGTTTTTGTTTTCTCCAAGTGGGCCTCCCATTCTAAGTCATAATCCTGTTTTGCCGTCAAATGCTGAATCATGTAATACAACTCTACACCGTTATTCAAAATTTTCGTGATCCACACAGACCATACGCAATTTCAGCGCCAATCTGGCCACTTACTCGACAATAAACATTCACATACAATATAATCAACATGTTGCATAAAATAATCCCGTTAAATCAATTGCCTGGAGAATATGTTGGTCATCATCCTTAAACAAAAATGTCCTGGAAGCAGACACCTGTATGCTTTCAGGACACAAGCCCCCCCGGTCACTGCTTTGGTAACAAGAAAACAGTATAAAGGAATTAATGATTCAGTGATAACTTCTCATACAATTTTGACCTGCTTATACCCAACAAGCGCGCCGCCTTTGACTTATTACCATGGGCTTCAACCAAGGCCGATTGAATGGCTTCCTGCTCGATATTTGCCAGACTTTGGCCCTTTCTCTCGACAGCGTTCTCCGCCCGCCTGACGTATTCAGGCACGTCCTGAATATCCAGCAAGCCGTGATCCACGTAATTCAACATTCTCTCTATAATATTTTCCAATTCCCTGATATTACCAGGCCAGTCATATTGTACCAAGACCTCTAACGCCGCATCAGTGATGCCCTCAACACGTCCTTTCAGCATATTGTTGTATTTTCTGATAAATGAATCCACAAGAATCGGAATATCAAGTTTCCGTTCACGCAGAGGTGGTATTGTTAATTCTACAACGTTAATTCTAAAATACAGATCTTCCCTGAACCTCTCTTCAACAGTAAGTCGCTTTAAATTTTTATTTGTTGCTGAAATTATACGCACATCAACCTTACGGGTCTTGATACCGCCTACCCGTTCGATTTCTTTCTCCTGAATCACCCGCAACAACTTGCTCTGGAGAATCAACGGCATATCGCCGATTTCATCAAGAAAAATAGTGCCGCCATCGGCCAACTCGAACTTGCCCGGTTTACCCTGTTTGCGTGCTCCGGTAAACGCACCATCCTCGTAGCCGAATAATTCCGCTTCGGCAAGTTCAGCCGGAATGGCTGAGCAGTTGACTTTTATAAACGGCTCTTTCCGTCGGCTTGACGCATTGTGGATGGAGTGTGCAAACAATTCTTTGCCGGTACCGCTTTCGCCGGTAATAAGCACAGTTGAATTACTTCTTGCAACCTGAAGTACCTGAGATTTCAGCCTCGCTATGCGTTCGTCGTTACAGACAATACTGGCGATGTTATAACTGGTGCCATTGATCTTATACAGTTCGTCTTTGTAATAGTTCAGCTGCATGCCAATCCGGTTCAGCTGCTGCATGACATCGGCTAGCTGATCCAGATCCTCGTAAATTTTTACTACAAAACCCTTGATAGCTCCTTCTTTTGTAATGGGTACCGAGGAGATCACACATGGCTTGGAATTAATTTCCAGAACTTTTAACGGCAACTGGTTATCAGTCATGGGGATATATCTGCTGATATTTGTTCCAATGATTTGTTCCTTTGCCTTCCCCATTTTATCACAAAAACTTGCATTGGTCAGTGTGATCTGACCATGCTCATCCAATACAGCAACTCCTTCGTACGCAACCTCAAGGACTGTTTCCAGTGTCATCTTCAATTCTTTGACAATTTCCAGTTCATGCGCTATTCCCTCAACATCGGTCAGGTCTTGAACAACAAATATGACCCCTTGTATTTTTGTATTATGATAAACAGGGACTGCAGTAGCGATCAGCTTGAGGGATTTGTGTTCTATTTTACGCGGCAACATCCAGTCACCATTAGCAACCGGCGAAAAATCATTTTTTAAATCACCAAGACAGCAGCCGATATATGCTCCTACTTGAACCTCTTCTAAAATATTTTTTGCATATTGATTTACCAGGGCGACGATCCCTGTGTCTTTTGTCACTATAATACCGGCCGGCACATTTTCAATTACGCTATACAGCTCTTTATAGAGATACTCCGTCTGGTCCAGAATCTCTATTAACGCTCCCGCCTGGGTCGCCATACCAATTGGTTCATTCGCCATATTGACTACCAGAGTCTGCCCAACCGGTGATGTACGAACCCATTGAGATAATTCTCCCAACTCTTTGAATACTTTATCTTCACGAAAATATATTACTTCTCGGATGTAGTACGTATCAATCGCAGTATCGATACTCAGGTCATTTAGTAAGCAATCAAACAGATTCGAACGGGAAAAATAACCAATCAGTCGCCCTGAATCGTCGACAACAGGAACTCCATTCAGCTTTGAACTTTTCAACAACTCTATAGCCTTGCGAATACTATCTTGAGGACGCATCTGAACGTTTGTAGAAAGCATGATTTCACAAATCTGCATGGATTCTCTCCCCATTTATTGTGGAACGGCGGGTAAAATGATAGTGCGGGAATGAGGGTACCGCCAGACCGGTTAAAAAGCAACAGGGTGTTTCCGATTGACTCCTGCATGAAAGGTAATGTACCACAGACCCTCACACTATACTTGGACCTGATAAGCAGGATACGTGCCGGCATATTTGTGTAATGCAGGAACATGTGCAGAAATGGCTTCTCACTTACCGCTAACGGATTGATAAATGATCGAATCACGCCAGCTCCCCATGTACCGCTTCCTGGCGGTCATGACCGCCGCCTCCATGGTCGGCCTGAACGGCTACTCCATTCTTTTTAATAACTTTGCTGTAGAGCAGGTGGGCTTGGAGGGGAATCACATAGGCATTGTCCAGTCAGTGCGGGAAATACCGGGGTTTTTGGCGTTGCTGGCGGTGTACGCCATGTTGTTTATCAAGGAGCACAAGCTTTCGGCCATCTCAATAGCGCTGCTCGGCGTCGGCGTTGCACTCACCGGCATGTTTCCCTCATATGGCGGCTTGGCGCTGACAACCCTCATCATGAGCTTTGGCTTCCATTACTACGAAACAACCAACCAGTCCCTCACACTCCAATACTTCTCAACGGGAGTGGCGCCCTTGGTGCTCGGAAAGCTTCGCAGTCTGGCTGCTCTCTCCAGCATCGCCTCGGCCGTCATCATCTGGTTCCTCGGCAGCTTTCTCGAATATCGCGGTATTTACTTGACCATCGGAAGTCTGGTTTTTATGGCCGGCATGTGGGGATTATTTCAAGATCCAACCCATGCGGACATTCCACATCAGCGCCTGAATTTGGTGCTCAAGCGACGCTACTGGCTCTTTTACGTCCTTACCTTTCTTTCCGGTGCCCGGCGCCAGATTTTCATGGTTTTCTCCATGTTTCTGCTGGTGAAGAATTTTCACTTTTCGATACAGGAAATGACGATCCTGTTTATTATCAACAACACCATCAACTGGTTTCTGAACCCCCTTATAGGAAGGGCCATAGTTGCTTTCGGGGAACGCACTCTCTGCACGCTGGAATACGTCGGAGTTATTGCTGTTTTTATGACCTATGCCTACACTAGTTCCAAAGGAGTGGCTGGTGGCATGTACATTTTTGACAGTATTTTCTTCAACTTCGCCGTAGCAATCCGCACATATTTCCAAAAAGTGGCGGATCCCTGTGACATCGCACCCGGCACCGCCGTAGGCTTCACTATCAACCACATTGCTGCGGTAATACTTCCTGCATTAGGAGGCTATTTCTGGATGGTCGACTACCGCATCCCCTTTGTTGCCGGTGCGGTTCTGGGGCTGATATCGCTGGTATTTGCCCAATTCATCCGGATTCCAAAGAAAGCATCTGCAGTACCGCTACCGGTAGGTTATGCCGTGGCAAACGCTGAATAGGAAAGGCTTGGTTCAACCCTGTAACCATGTGTGAACTGGCAATATTTCTGAACATCAGTCTTGAATCTTCGCAGAAAACTTCCCGGAATATCCGGCGTGATCGACGACTATTCCAGGCGCTCCTCTCTCTAATGCTTTACGGAGATCAGCAGGTATCGGCACTTTTTTCATGGAGATTCCATCGATGAGGACATTGACCGTTTCCACCGTGGTTATGATCCGATCTTCGTCAGCACGGCGAATATCCGTTACGATGGTAAAGGATGTTGTGCCGAGGTGTGTTACCGACACCGTCAGTTCAAGAACATCGTCAAGACGGGCTGGCGATTTCCATTCCACCGTCTGCTTAACGAGGTGATAATCAACAACTTCGAATCCGAACCCGATTGCCCGGAAAAATTCTACGGTCGCGACATCAACATACTCACCATAGCGGGCGTTGAAAACCACTTTCTGTGCGTCACACTCCGAATAGCGAACACGTAGATAATAGCGAAAATTGTTAGACATATTCACCTCACTCCTCATTGGATTATGTACTTTCGTGACGACACATCAGCTTTCGGCCGACCGTTTAATACTACCAAAATCCTGCAATCCTTTCAAAAAGGTAGCGATTAAATAAATAAAAAGGCAATATCCCCAAGAAGATATACCAATTTCAAATCAAAGATGAAATCAAGGCGGAGAGGATTGAGGCGACGAAGGCGTACAGATAGTACGTTGAGGAACCGAATACGAGCCAACGAAGATAGCGCTTTGATTTGGAAATGGAATTAGACGCCAATTAAAACATCCGGGGGTATCACCTTTTTCATGCAAACAATATCACAAAACACATCGGCAAAGAAACCGGAAATCAAAGTAAACAAGCTCTCTAATTAGGGGTCAAGCCCCCGGCTTGCGCCGGGGTCACGGTAAGAGTATTTTTTTGCGGGATTGTTATTCTTTAATATCATAGTCTTTCAGATTCACATCTTTGAATTGAGCACGTTCAAAAGCATCGGTTCTGGGATAAGGCACAGTCGCATCGATACCGACCTTTGTCACGAGACCACCTTTGACCATCGGGTTGAGAATATGTCCTTCCTGATCGGGGAGAATCATAAACCCTTTTTTTGCGTCAAAACGGGTTGTAAATGCCCACTCGACATCAATGGGATCATAGATGTTTACATCGGTATCTACAGCCACAACCCACTGTAGAGATGGGAATGCCTTAAAGGACTCGCGGATTGCTTCGTTTTGGATACCTTCTTTGCTCTTATGCAATTGGATTACCGCCCCATAGAAACCGGACCCGCCCGGTGGAAGATAGACTGCCTTCAAATCAGGAACCTTCTTATTAACAATTCCGAATATTTTTGCCTCAGCAGTCAATCCAACGGCATTCCACACCTCCTGTCCTGACAGTACCGAGTGAAAAACCGGGTCCTTCTGGTGGGTGATCGCTTTTACTCTCATCACCCAACGGTTGTCTCTCGCAGCATAGTAGCCGGTTACCTCTGCAAAGGGACCTTCGGGCTCTCTCACATTTGGAATGATTTCGGCCTCAATAACAAATTGAGCATCCGCAAAAGCGGGAACATCAACCGTCTGTGCCTTGATAAAATCGATTGATCTTCCCACAAGATGGTTGGCGATTCCGGCCTTTCCAGGGCCCTGCCCGGGAATGGCTGAAACAAGCCATGGAGCAAGGCTGATGCCGTTATTAATGGTCACTTCCAGGGGTTTGCCTTTCTTTTCCATGCTCGTGAGATATGCTCCCAGATGTCTACCGGGATCTATGAGAAAGGTGCAGCGATCTTTCCCTGTTATCATGACGCGGTGAATGGATATATTCGGAAGCCCGGTATCGGGATCCTTTACAACTACAACCGATGAATCAAAATAGGGCCCACCGTCTTTCAGGGCATGGACAGGCGCAGGAAGGTCATAAAGGTTAATATCCTTCGTCTGGATTACTTCATTTGCCGGCCCTTTCTCAAGAACCCTTGGCGGAAAGGCCGTTTTATCCTTTTTCCATGCGCCGATAGCACCGGCGATTACAAAGGGCACATTCTCCTTTGATGTGTTAAAGAGGTTCCCAATGATCTCCCTGTTCCACAAAAGGCCCATAAAAACAGGATATGAGCTGCCTTTCACCTTTTCAAAGAGGATCGCCTTTTTCCCTTCATACTTCTTGGCAATGCCGGCAAGTTCATATTTAGGGTCCACTTCAGACTTCACGCGAACCAGATTGCCCGTCTTTTCCAGATAAGCTATGGTTTTTTTGATATCCACGAGCCTGTCCCCAACCTCGCGGGGGACAACGGACTGAGAAAAAACGCTTAAAGGTGTCAGAACAAAAACAATACATACAAAAAAAAGAACTGCCGGAAGACGTCTCATAATGTTTCTCCCTAATAGATTAAAAAACGAATCTATGAATCTCATTGAGACACCTATAGCATATCTGCTGCACAAAGGCTGACATTACAATCAGGCTGGGATAACGGCAAACACGCGTACCGGACTGCCAGACCCGTCTACAATTTTCATCGGTGCGGTGATGAGCATCGCGCCGGTGGGCGGCAACAGATCAAGGTTACATAGACTGGCGAGACCATATTTGCCTGCCTCATGGATCAAATGGTGACAGGGGAACATAGGATCGAAGAGATGAGCCTGGCCGGCATCGGTTCCAACTGTTTCGGCACCGAATCCAGCCACTCCCCGCTTAATCAGGAAGCGGATGCAATCAACGCTGGGGCCCGGACTGTGAGCACCATCCTCTTTAATATTGAGAAAGTTGTTGTTGTCACTGCGTTTGGACCAATCGGTACGCATCAGCACCCAACTACCGGCGAGAATACGACCGTGCGTCTGCTCCCATGACTCGATAAATGCAGGCGTCAAAAGAAAGTCATGGTTTGCAGCCGATTCCTTACTGGTATCGATGACACAGGCCGGAGCAATCATTTTCTGCGCCGGAATGGTATCAAGGGTGTTCTCGGGCAGGTCTTTACCTGTTACCCAGTGCGACGGGGAGTCAAAATGCGTTCCGGTATGCTCACCTACATGAATAATATTCCAATACCAGCCCGGACCTCGCTCATCATATTTTGAAATCTGCTCCCGTGAAAAACCGGGAGACTGGGCAAATTCGGGCGGCAGTCCGATAACAGGGGTGTTTTCGCCGAGTGGCCTCGAAAGGTCCACAACTTTAATGCTTCCTTCAGCCACCCCGCCAAGCAATTCCGCTATTGTCTTCGATGAATTCGTCATGTTTAATCTCCTAATGCGTTCGAAAGATAATGTGGTACGAGTCCCAACAAAAAAGGGAGATTGCTGCCAGAGCAGCCTCCCCGGAAGAAGACGTTATACAATCCCCTGCTTACGTATGGCGATGAGAATTTTTTCAGGTGTAATGGGTGCTTCAGTGAACATGATGCCAAGCGCATTGGAAATGGCATTGGCTGTTGCTCCAACCGGGTTAACCGGCCCGGCCTCACCGACACTCTTCAGACCATAGGGCGCTATGGGATCGGGATTCTCAACCAGAATGGTTGTAATCTTGGGCATGTCGACCGGGCCGAGCATCTTGTAATCGGTAAAGCTGTTCGTGAGACAGAGGCCCTTTGCGTCATAGTGAATCTCTTCTGTCAGGGCCATGCCGAGGGCCTGATGTGAACCACCGCAAAGTTGGCCCGCAACAGCCTTTGGATTGATGGCCCGACCGATGTCATGTGCCATTACCAGTTCAAGCACCTGAACCTGCCCGGTTTCAATGTCGATCTGCACCTCCGCAAAACAGGCGCCAAAGGGTGGCGAGTTGTGGCTTGGGAAAAAACTGGCATAGCCCTGGATCTGCCCGGGGACGCCGTTGGCCTCACCATTCATCGGATTAACGAAATGGTAAACCCCCACACTGCAAATCTCCTTGATGCTCATGGAGGCCCCGACCCCCCAAACGTTATTACGCAGATTGTCAGCCGCATTCCCTTCAGCACCTTCCGGCCTTTGGGATTTGTTCTTTGATACAACATGCCGGTCACGAATCTCCAGCTCTTCCACCGGAATACCCAGACGCGTGGAGGCACGCTCGATCAATTGTCGCTTGACATCTTCACACGCCTTCATGACAGCTCCGCCACCGACATAGGTAGTCCGGCTGGCGTGGGAACCGATGTCGAAACCGGCTGCATCCATATTGACATGCAGGTGAATTTCTTCCATCGGCATACCGAGAGTTTCAGCGGCGATTTGTTTGAGCACGGTGTGTGAACCCTGTCCCAAATCGGAGCAGGCGAGGGTAATTACGGCGGATGCATCCTCGTTCATCTTGATCGTGCAGGTTGTGTGTTCCAGGAGCATCGGCATGGCGCCGCTGGTATGGTTCATGACCGACACACCTATTCCACGACGCATTCTGCCCGTCTGATTGGCGTACTTGGCCCGTTTTTCCTTCCAACCGATGGCCTCGGCACCCCGGTCAAGACACTCATCCAGTGAGCAGGATGAGTAGGGGACCCCAATGCACCAGCCATCGTCCCCGGCCTGCTTATGCCAGCGTTTGCGCCATTCTACCGGGTCAATGTTGAGCTTCAGGCAGGCCTGATCAACAATTTGTTCCAGCACGAAGTTGGTCTGTGGATTGCCGTAACCTCGAAAAGCACCGCTGGGGGCCTGATTGGTGTAGTAGCAGTCCCCTTTGTAGCGAACGGCGTTGTATTTGTACATGCCGGTGAGCCAGGATCCGGTAGTAAATGGCACACCCGACGAGTGGCTGAAATAGGCGCCCGCATCAGAGGTAAAGTGAGCGTCTGCGGCAACCGGAGTGCCATCATTTTTGAAGCCCATTTTGAGCCAGTATTTTCCCGGATGACGACTCTCCGAAGCAACCCAGTCCTCTTCCCGTGCCGATTGAACCTTGACCGGATGGCCCGGGACAGCCATGGCCATGGCGCATGTCTCGGGTTCAAAGACCATTCCCAGTCTGCCGCCGAAGCCGCCGCCAATGGTCGTGGAGACCAGATTGACTCTGGATATGGGGAGTTCAAAGAGACGGGCCAGCTTATTGTGCACGCATTTAGGCATCTGGGTCGAGGTCCAACAGTTCAGGCGGCCGGCCAGATCGAAAAATGCTACATAGGAATGCGGCTCAAGCTGGCACTGCTTTACTTTGGGAACATAAAATGTATCTTCAATGACGAAGTCCGCCGTCGCCATCTCGACGTCCACATCTCCCCAGCCATAGGCATTGTTGGGAAACATCTGTTCCGGCAGTTGGAAGGTCCGGTTGCCCGGCTTGCGTTCATCGAACTGGAAGGCGCCCGGCTGAGACGATTCTGCGGCGCTCAGATAGACCGGCAGCGCCTCGTAATGGGCGATTACCTTCCGGGCTGCCAGTTCGCAAATCTCCTCGCTTTCGGCGATGATGCCGCAGATGGCGTCTCCCTGGTGACGCACATGATCGGTAAATATCCGCTGATCCTCAATGTCGCCCAGAAGATGCTTTCCCATATCTTCCGGTACCATAAGATCCAATACGCCGGTATTATAGCGCTTCTGGGTAACATCACCCGGGCCCAGCACCTTGACGACGCCAGGTACCTTGGCTGCCTCTGAAAGGTCAAGATGAGTCACCCTGGCGTGGGAATACTCCCAGCAGCGGACGATCTTCCCGTACAACATGTTAGGGAGATTAATTTCGGCGGCATAGATTACCTGGCCGGTAACCTTCTCTCTGGCGTCAACCTTGGGGACACTCTTGCCAATATAGGTCATTTCACTCATTAGCGTGAACCTCCTGCAGGTTGGATTTGGGAGTCGTACATCACCTGGCTGGCGGTCTGCACCGCACGAACAATGTTTTCATACCCTGTACAGCGGCAGATATTCCCTTCCAGTCCCCGACGGATTTCGTCTTCGGAAGGCCTCGGATTTTTGGCCAGGATGCTCGCTGTTTTCATGACCATTCCTGGCGTACAGTAACCACACTGAATCGCACCTTCATCGATAAAGGCCTGCTGAATGGGGTGCAGTTCTCCCTCGTGCGTCATACCACCAATTGTGGTAATATTTCGTCCTTCCATCTCCACTGCCAACGTCAGGCATGAATTTATGCAATCCTTGCCGTCCACAAGCACCGTGCATCCGCCACACTCACCGGATCCGCAGCCATACTTGACATCTACCAGCTTCAGGTCATCCCTGAGCGCCTGCAGGAGGGTCCGGTTCACCATCACGTCCAATCGGTAGTTCCTCCCGTTGACACACAGTGTAATCATACGGTTTTTCATGGTTATCTCCTTTGTATCGCTTGTAACAATATGTAGTTCAGGGTATGACATGGCGCATGGACCCCTGAGAGCTCATTGTCTAAAATGCGTAGATAATCTTGAACTGGGTCTGCGGACCGGTTGCCATGTTTTTGGCGTTATATTCAAAGTAATGCTTGAGAGTCACGCTGAACGGCCCCTGCTTCGGCCAATATTTGATGCCGGC
>JANNLB010000010.1:0-1819 GCA_031396605.1 Geobacter sp.
CTTCATCTCCTCACCACCTCTGTCCCAGTTTGGTTTTTTTCCGTGCCCTCTGTGGCAGAAATGATTCCATGAACCTCCGCCGCCTGAAAGCCATCGCCAAAAAAGAATTCCTGCACGTACTGCGTGACCCGCGCAGCCTGATGATGGGAATCGGCATGCCGATGATGCTGCTGTTTCTGTTCGGCTATGCCCTGACCATGGATGTGGACCGGGTGCCGCTGGCGGTGTGGGACCAATCTCGGACCGTGGAGAGCCGCGAGTTTATAAGCCGCTTCTCCGGTTCGCGCTACTTTGACCTGCGCATCAGCACCGACAACTACCGCCAGATCGAGCAGGCCATCGACCGCCGCGAGGCGCTGATCGCTCTGGTAATCCCGGCCGACTTCGCCCGAAGGCTCACGCGGGGCGAAACAGCCGTGGTGCAGACGGTTGTGGACGGCAGCGATCCCAACACCGCCACCATCGCCCTGGGATACGCCGAGGCCACGGCCCAGGGCTACTCGCGCCAGGTGGCCATGAAACAGCTGCACCGTGCCGGCCTAGCTCCCCGCATCCCCTCCCTGGAGCTGAAACCGCGAGTCTGGTTCAACACCGACATGGTCTCCCGTAATTTCATCTTCCCCGGCCTGATCGCGGTTGTGATGATGATCATGGCAGCCATTCTGACCTCGCTCTCCATGGCCCGCGAGTGGGAGACCGGCACCATGGAACAGCTGGTGGCCACGCCCCTCACGAGTGGCGAACTGATCCTGGGCAAGCTGGCCCCCTATTTTGTCATCGGCGTGCTGGACCTGATTCTCTGCATCGGGGTCGGGGAGTTCGTCTTCGATGTTCCGCTCAAAGGCAGCCTGTGGCTGCTGACGCCCCTGGCGCTGGTCTTTCTCTTCAGCGCACTCTCCTTCGGCATGCTGCTGAGCATTATCACCAAGAGCCAGTTGCTGGCCAGTCAGCTGGCCATCGTGACCACCGTCCTGCCGGCCTTCCTGCTATCCGGCTTCATCTTTCCGATCGAAAACATGCCGCTGCCGATCCAGACCGTAACCCGCATCGTCACGGCCCGCTACTTCGTGACCATCCTGCGGGGTATCTATCTCAAGGATGTCGGGTTGGCGGTACTCTGGCCCCAGGCACTGTTTCTGATCCTTTTCTCGGTAGTGGTGATGACGGTGGCGGTGCGGAAATTCAGGAAGAGGATTGTTTAAATGTTCGATCGCCTGAAAGCCATGCTGATCAAGGAGTTCATCCAGGTCTTCCGCGACCCGCGCATGCGGATCGTGCTGTTTGTCATTCCGATCATCCAGACCGTGATATTCAGCTATGCTGTCGATATGGATGTAAAAAACATCCCGACTGCGGTCCTCGACCGGGACAACAGTGCCGAGAGCCGCGATCTTGTGGCGATCATGGCATCTTCGGGCTACTTTACGGTCACACAGCGCATCGGCAGTGACGCGGAGACACAAAATCTGCTGGATCGGGGGACCGTGCGGGTGGTGCTGAATATTGAGCATGGCTTCAGCGCGCAGCTGCGCCGGGGCGCTGTTGCCCAGCTGCAGGTGCTGCTGGACGGCAGCGACTCCAACACCGCCGGAATCATTATGGGCTACCTGGCGCGCATGGCTTTGGACTACAACACCAAGCTGCAGAGCGAGTACGCCGCCCGCCATTTCGGCTCAGCCCCGCGCGTCGGCCAGGTACAGCTGATCAGCCGGGCCTGGTTCAACGACAATCTGGCCAGCCCCCCTTTCTACGTCCCGGCCGTAATCACCAACATCCTCTTCATCATCACCATGCTGCTCTCCTCGCTGGCCATCGTGCG